>UQPT01000049.1:0-16119 GCA_900543045.1 uncultured Collinsella sp. | reverse complement strand
ATGCCGCCCTCGCCACGCTCTCCGTCACGCTGGCCGCCATGCACGGGGCCGCGCCCAAGCAGACGGGTTTCACGCCGGGCGAGGTCGCGCATGCCGCCTGGCCGACAGCGGGCGAAGACGTCGCGTCCGCGCTCGTTCTCGAGGGCTGTGCGCGCGGCGTGTGCACCGTCGACGGTGCCGAGGTGTTCGACCCGCACTCTGCCGCTGCGTCGATACGTGTGGTGCGCGAGGCGAGCCAGCGCATCGTGGCCGCCCTCGACGAGGCGGGTCTCGGTGCGGCGACGCTGCCCGAGGTGGGTGAGCGTCTGCAGCTCGATCGCGACACCATGACGCGTGCCCTGCGCGAGCTTTCGCTCAACAGCGCGATCGTTAAGATCGAACGCGACGTTGCCTTGTCTGCCGCCGCCGAGGCCCATGCACGTGAGGTCGTCGCCGCGGCTATCGAGGCCGACGGCGGCGCTGCCACGACGAGCGTGCTGCGCGAGGCCCTAGGCGTGTCACGCAAGCGCGCCATTAGCATCCTGGAACACCTGGATGCGATGCGTTTTACGACGCTCGACAAAGAGGCCGGCGGCCTCAGATCCCTGCGCTAGGGCTCCGAATCGCCGCTCGCCACAAAACCGGCCTATCTACTACGTTTAAGTGACTACCCTCGACCATTTCAAAAACCGTAAAAACAAAACCGCAGGTAGATGACTTGCCGATGTTACGAAAAAGTGGGTATGGCTAACCCTTGCTGGTTAAACGTAGTAGATGGGCCGTTTTCGTGGCGCGACACTGCGCGTTTGGTAAAATACCGCCACGTTTGGGAACGGATGGGCTCCGGTGGGCCCCGCGGTCCTCAAAACCGTTGTGAGGCGTGCAAAACGTCTTGGATGTGTTCGATTCACATACGTTCCCGCCAACGCATCCTGCCAACCACCACAAAGGTGCCTGTCCTCTTTGTGGTGGTATGGACCATGTGGACGAAACAGCTTCGAAACACGCGATTTGTACGTCGGGTGCTCAAAAACGCCTCTACCTGCATCGTAATCAAAACGAAACATCTGCTCGTCTGCTTATGCGGAACTTTCCCGCAACAGTGCGATATTATCCATACACGATAAAGTTCGCGGCGCACAGGGTGCCGCGACCGACACTTTTCGTTTCCCGTCATTGGAGGAAGCATGAGCTACACGCAGAAAGTTCTCGACGAGCTCAAGGCCCGCTATCCCGAGCAGCCTGAGTTCATCCAGGCCGCGACCGAGATCCTCGGCACTATCCAGCCGGCGCTCGACGCCCATCCCGAGTACGAGGAGGCCGCCCTGCTGGAGCGCCTCGTCGAGCCCGAGCGCATCGTTATGTTCCGTGTCCCCTGGGTCGACGACCAAGGCAAGGTCCAGGTCAACCGCGGCTACCGCGTCGAGTTCAACTCTGCTATTGGACCCTACAAGGGCGGCCTGCGCTTTAACCCGACGGTCACCCTGGGCATGCTCAAGTTCCTGGGCCTGGAGCAGATCCTCAAGAACAGCCTGACCACCCTTCCCATGGGCGGCGGCAAGGGCGGCTCCGACTTTGACCCCAAGGGCAAGTCCAACAACGAGATCATGCACTTCTGCCAGTCCTTCATGACCGAGCTCTATCGCCACATTGGCCCCAACACCGACGTTCCTGCCGGCGACCTGGGCGTTGGCGGCCGCGAGGTTGCCTACATGTTCGGTCAGTACAAGCGCCTGACCAACGAGTGGACCGGCGTCCTTACCGGCAAGGGCCTCTCCTTTGGCGGCTCGCTCGCCCGTACCGAGGCCACCGGCTACGGTCTGGTCTACTTTGTGGACGAGTACCTCAAGAGCCGCGGCGAGTCCTTCGAGGGCAAGAACGTCGTCGTTCACGGCTCCGGTAACGTCGCTATCTACGCGGTCCAGAAGGTCGCCCAGCTCGGCGGCAAGGTCCTGGCTTGCTCCGACACCCACGGCTGGGTCGAGGATCCCGACGGCATCGACTACACCGTGCTCGAGCATGTCTACAACAAGAAGCGCTCCGGCCACGACAAGGGCGTCACGCTCGCTATGTACGTTGACGAGAAGCCCAATGCCACGTGGCACGAGGGCGACGGCCGCGGCGTGTGGCAGCTGCCCTGCGACATCGCGCTGCCCTGCGCTCGTGAGAACACGCTGCTGCTCGAGGACGCCCAGGCGCTCGTCGCCAACGGCTGCAAGGTGGTCGGCGAGGGCGCAAACATGCCCACGACTATCGAGGCCACGACCTACTTCCAGGAGAACGGCGTCGCCTTTATGCCCGGTAAGGCTGCCAACGCCGGCGGCGTGCTCGTGTCTGGCCTGGAGATGAGCCAGAACGCCGAGCACCTGTCCTGGACCTTCGAGGAGGTTGACGGCAAGCTCGAGCAACTCATGCGCGGCATGTTCCACAACGTGGACGACACCGCCAAGGAGTATGGCCAGGAGGGCAACTTTGTCATGGGTGCCAACATCGCCGGCTTCCTGAAGGTTGCCGACGCCATGCTCGCCCAGGGCGTCTGCTAAATCTTCGCTCGACATAGCTCCGTACAGCACCCGCTGATGCGCTAAGGCTCCCGACCATATCGGCCGGGAGCCTTTTTCTATGGTGGTGAGGGTCGTGCGCCCTCGTTTGGTACACTAAGAGGTACTGGACAAGTGAAGAGATGGGGGAGAACGTGCTCAAGTTCGGTACCTACGTCCGTGTTGGAAACGCGGCCGAAGCCTATGAGCTCTTGCAGAAGAACCGCAACAACAAGATTGTGGGCGGCGGCATCTGGATGCGCCTGGGTTCGCGTCGTGTGGCGACGGCGATTGACCTTTCGGCCTGCGGACTCGATCAGATCGAGGAGACCGAGACCGAGTTTCGCATCGGTGCCATGTGCACCCTGCGCCAGCTCGAGCGCCATGCCGAGCTCAACGCGCTTGTCAACAATGTCTTTGAGTTCGCCGTCCACGACATCGTGGGCGTGCAGCTGCGCAATACCGCCACGGTGGGCGGCAGCATCTACGGCCGCTTTGGCTTCTCGGACGTGCTCTCGGCTTTCCTGGCGCTCGATTCCTATGTTGAGCTGACGGGCGCCGGTCGCGTGCCGCTCGCGGAGTTCGTGGACATGGGCTACGTACGTGACGTGATCGAGCATGTCGTGGTCGTCAAGCACGATTACCGCGCGAGCTATGAGGCCGTGCGCAAGGCCGCGACCGACTTCCCCTCCTTAAACGTCACCGCCGCCTGGTGGGACAACAGCTGGCACGTCACCGTGGGCGCCCGCCCGCTGCGCGCTACCTTGCTGCAGGGCGAGGCATGTGGCCTTTCCAGCGAGCAGCCTTCCGAGGACGAGCTTCGCGCCCTTGCTGCATCCGTGCGTGCCCTGAGCTACGGAACCAACCTGTGGGGCTCGGCCGACTACCGCCGCCGCATCTCGGCCCCGCTCGCCATCCAGGCCGTGCGCCGTGCCGCCGGCATCGAGCTTTCTGCCGCGCTTGCCCGCGAGCTCGAGACCGTGCAGATCCCCAAGTTCGCCACGGACGAGTATTCCTGCCGCCGCGTGCCCGGCGTCGATTCTAGCGAGGTGCGCTAATGGCTGCCAAACTCATCGATCTTTCCTTTACGCTCAACGGCCGCAAGGTCAAGGTTCAGATTGCCCCCGATACCATGCTCTTTTCGCTTTTGCGTGAGCAGGGTTGCGCGTCGGTGCGCTGCGCCTGCGAGACCACCAACTGCGGCCTGTGCACGGTGTGGCTCGACGGCGACCCGGTGCTGAGCTGCTCGGTTCCCGCCGCGCGCGTCGAGGGCCATACCATCACCACGCTCGAGGGTCTCAAGGCTGAGTCCGAGGCGCTTGCCCGCGCGATGGCTGCCGAAGGCGCCGAGCAGTGCGGTTTTTGCGCCCCCGGCCTTATCATGAACGTGCTGGCGCTTGCCCGCGCCGCCAAGGAGGACCCGAGCCTCGTCGCCACGCGCGAGGAGCTCTCGCGCCAGCTCGCCGGCAACCTCTGCCGTTGCAGCGGCTACGAGAGCCAGCTGCGCGCCATTGTCCGCTTCCTCAACGAGTCCGGCGTGCAGGTGGGCTTTGAGTTGCCCGAGCTGCCGGTCAACGACACCAGCTCTGACGGCGTCACCTACAAGCAGATCACTCACAAGCAACCTAAGAAGGACTCGAAGGCGCTGCTCGAGGGCCGTCCCGTCTACACGGGCGATATGGTGCCCGCCGGCGCCCTGATCGTCAAACTCAAGCGCAGCCCCTATGCCCGCGCCAAGATCCGCTCCATCGATACTTCGCGCGCCCTGAAGGTGCCCGGCGTCGTGGGCGTTTACACTTACGAGGACGTGCCCAAGCGCCGCTTTACCATCGCCGGTCAGAGCTATCCGCAGCCGAGTCCCTACGACCGTCTGATCCTCGAGAACCTCGTGCGCTACCAAAACGAGGAGGTAGCGATCGTTGCCGCCGAAACCGAGGAGGCCGCCGACAAGGCACTCAAGCTCATCAAGGTCGACTACGAGGTGCTCGAGCCGCTGCTCGACTTTACCAAGGCACTCGATAACGACATCGTGGTCCACCCCGAGGGCGACGTGACCTTTATGTTCCCGCAGGGCGGCGATGTCCCGCGCAACCTGGTGTGCAGCGGTACCAGCGATTTTGGCGACCTTGACGAGGCCTTCGCCCAGAGCGACATCGTCTTTGAGCGCACCTACACCAGCCAGGCCACGCAGACCGCGCCCATGGAGACCTTCCGTGCCTTCGCGACGACTGACACATTCGGACGCATCTCGGTGACCACCTCTACGCAGGTGCCCTTCCACGTGCGCCGCATGGTCGCGCAGTCGCTCGACATTCCGCAGTCGCAGGTGCAGGTCATTAAGCCGCGCATCGGCGGCGGCTTTGGCTCCAAGCAGACGGGCTGCTGCGAGATCTTCGTGGCATTCGTTACCCAGCAGACCGGCCGTCCGAGCTACTGCTGCTACACCCGCGAGGAGACCATCACCGCGGGCAACTCGCGCCACCAGATGCAGATGACCGTTAAGCTGGGCGCCATGAACGACGGCACCATTACGGCCATCGATCTGCACACGCTGTCCAACGCCGGCGCGTACGGCGAGCACGCTACCACGACGATCGGCCTTTCGGGCCACAAGAGCCTGCCGATTTACAACCATGTGAAGGCGAGCCGCTTTAGCTGGGACGCCGTCTACACCAACACCAACCGCGGCGGCGCGTATCGCGGCTACGGTGCCACCCAGGGCCAGTTTGCCGTGGAGAGCGCCGTCAACGAGCTCGCCGACATGCTGCACATGGACCCCGCCGACCTGCGCCTTAAGAACATCGTGCGCGAGGGCGAGATCATGCCGCAGTACTACAACGAGAAGCTCAACGCCTGCGCGCTCGACCGCTGCCTGCTGCGCGCGATGGACATGATCGGTTGGCGCGACAAGCCGCTAGCCGTCGACCTGGGCGACCGTGTGCGTGCTCTGGGCTGTGCGCTCACCATGCAGGGCTCGGGCATCTCCAACGTGGATATCGCCGGCATCGACATGCGCTTGGAAGAGGACGGCTTCATTACCATCGGCACCGGCGCCACCGATAACGGCATGGGCGTCGACACGATCCTGGCGCAGATTGCCGCCGAGGAGCTGGGTGTGGAGAGCTCGCTCATTGTGGTACGCGGCGTGGACACCGACGTGTCGCCGTTCGACGCCGGCTCGTACGCGAGCTCGGGCACGTACGTGACGGGCCTGGCGGCCAAGAACGCCGCGACCGAGCTGCGCGAGAAGATTTGCGCCAAGGCCGCCCAGATGTGGGACGTTGACGCCGCCGACGTGGTCTTCGACGGCCAGTACGTGCGCCTGTCCGACGAGCGTGCCGCTCGTGAGCAGAACCGCTACCTCACGCTGCGCGAATTTGCCAACCTATGCGTCAAGAACATCGCGGGCGGCGACGCGCTGACCTCGCACGCCTCTGCCTGCCTGCCCGTTTCGCCCCCGCCGTTTATGGCCGGCATTGCCGAGGTCGAGGTCGACAAGGCCACCGGCAAGGTGACCGTGGTGGACTATGCGGCGGCCGTCGACTGCGGCACCGTGATCAACGAGGCGCTCGCGCGCGTTCAGGCCGAGGGCGGCATTGCCCAGGGCATCGGCCACGCGCTCTACGAGATTGTCGAGCATGACGATCGCGGCCGTCTGCGCACCGGCAACTTTATGAGCTACAAGCTGCCCACGCGCCTGGATATCGGCAGCATTCGCGTGGCCTTTGAGCCGAGCTACGAGCCGACGGGCCCGTTTGGCGCCAAGTCGATCGGCGAGGTCGTCATCAACACGCCGCTCGCCGCCGTTGCCTCGGCCGTGGCACACGCCACCGGCCACCAGGTGCGCTCGCTGCCCATCACACCGGAGAAGGCTCTGCTGGGGGAGTAGCGGGTCAGCGAACAAGTCGTAGTTGGCGGGACGGGACAACTCGCCCCGCCTTTTGCACTCGTGGTGAGGTCGTGAGCCTGTAAAAGGTGTGCGTGCGCTTGCCGCTCGTATCTGCTATCATTCCTAATCTGTGCGCTCATGCGGGCGTGGCGGAATTGGTAGACGCGCCAGATTTAGGTTCTGGTGGGATTCCCGTGAAGGTTCGAGTCCTTTCGCCCGCACCAACGCATCTGCGTCGGCTTCGGCCGTCGCGACTCTTTGTTGCATAAAGGTACCAGCACCTCAGATAAGCTGGGCAGTATGAGGAGGAACGTGTTGAACATCACCGCTTCTGACGTCAAGGACGCCAAGCTCACCGCTACGGTCACCATCCCGGCCGCCGACGTCGACGCCGCGATCAAGAAGGCCTACAAGGACACCGCCAAGAAGTACCGCTTCCCGGGCTTCCGCGCCGGCAAGGCTCCCCGTCCGGTCATCGATTCCGCTCTTGGCGCCGAGGCTACCCTCGCTCAGGCCACCAACGACCTGATCGCCGCCAACGAGCCCGCCGTCCTCAACGAGCTGGACATCGTCCCCACCAAGAGCGGTGACTACAAGGAGCTCGACCTCGCCAAGGATCACGAGGACTACACCTACACCGTCGAGTTCTCCCTGCGTCCCGCCGCTGAGCTCTCCTCCTTCGACGCTGTCGAGATCGAGATGCCCCCTGCGGAGGTCACCGAGTCCGAGATCAACAACCAGGTCGAGATGCTCCTCAACTACCGTGCCACCTTCGAGGACGTCGAGGGCCGCGCTGTCGAGTCCGAGGACTACGTTACCGTCGACCTCAAGGCCGTCGAGAACGCCGACAACTTTGCCGCCGAGGGCCGTATGCTCATCGCCGGTAGCGACAGCAACCCCGCCGAGTTCAACGAGGCTCTGATCGGCGCCAACGTTGACGACGTCAAGTCCGTCACCTGGACCGACGAGGCCGAGGAGGGCGAGGAGGCCGAGACCCACACCGTCGAGGTCACCGTCAAGGGCATCAAGGTCCGCAACACCCCCGAGCTCACCGACGAGCTCGTCAAGTCTGACTTTGGCTTCGACAGCATCGACGCTATGCGCGACGCCATCAAGATCGAGATCGAGCAGGACAAGGCTTCCCGCCTCCCGGCCGAGAAGGAGAACCGTTGCGTCTCCGCTCTCGCCGAGCGCCTGCAGCTCGACGAGATGGACGCCGACTACGAGCAGTCCGTCTTTGAGGAGCTTGGCCAGAACTTCCTGTCCAACCTCGCTGCCCGCGGCATGACGCTGGACACCTGGCTGCCCGCTTCCGGCCTGACCATGGAGCAGTTCATCGGCGACCTGCACAAGCAGGCCAACGACGTTGCCCGTGAGTCCCTGGCGCTCGACGCTCTCGCCCGTGAGCTCAAGATTGAGGTCACCGAGGACGACATCAACGCCGAGTTCGAGAAGGCTGGCGTCAAGGACGTCGAGGCTTCCAAGGCCGAGTTCATCGCCGATGGCCGCATGCCTGCCGTCCGCGAGTCCATCCGTCGCTCCAAGGCCGTCGATCACCTGGTCGAGAACGCCAAGGTGACTGAGGTCGACGAGACCGCCAAGGACGCCGAGTAATTCTCGCCACCTTGCACGCGAGCGCATGTATGTGCCCGTGATGGGGTAAAGTTATAAGCCGGTTATCCGGTTGCTTCGTACGGTGCCAGCCAATGCATAGCATGCGGGCACCGTACGTTTGTCTAGAACCACTATTGGTCCGTAAGAGAAATGGAGATGCGTATGATCGCTAAGTTCGATTCCGCCCTCGTGCCATACGTTATCGAGCAGACGCCGCGCGGCGAGCGCAGCTACGATATCTATTCGCGCCTGCTCAACGACCGCATCATCTTCTTGGGCGAGGAGATCAACTCCGTCAGCGCCAACCTGGTCGTTGCCCAGCTGCTGCATCTTGAGAGCCAGGATGCCGAGAAGGATATCTCGCTCTACATCAATTCGCCCGGTGGCGAGGTTTACTCTGGCCTGGCGATTCTTGACACCATGAACTTCATCAAGCCGCAGGTCTCCACCATCTGCGTCGGTATGGCCGCGTCTATGGCTGCCGTGCTGCTTTCGGCCGGCGCCAAGGGCAAGCGCTTCTGCCTGCCGCACTCCAAGGTCATGATTCACCAGCCCAGCGGCGGTGCCCAGGGTCAGCAGACCGAGATTGAGATCGTTGCCGAGGAGATCAAGAAGACCCGTCGCGAGCTCAACCAGATCCTGTCCGACGCCTCGGGCCAGCCCATCGAGAAGGTCCAGGCCGATACCGAGCGCGACAACTACCTCACGGCTGCCGAGGCCCTCGACTACGGTCTGATCGACCGTATCGTCACCTCGCGCGATCTTGCCGCGAAGGATGCCTAGGATGGCAGGAAACATGCAGGACAACTTTGACGAGAACGGCAATCCTATCCGCTGCTCCTTCTGCGGAAAAGAGCAGGGCCAGGTCCGTCGCCTCGTAAAGGGCCCGACCAACATCTTTATCTGTGACGAGTGCGTCGCCGCCTGTTCCGAGATCCTTGAGGAGTCGCTGGCTTCGGACTTTATGGACGCTGCCCGCAACGGCAAGCTGCCGGGCTTCCTCAACGACCACGGCCAGGCTGCATCCCAGCCCGCCGCGGACCCCGAGACCGAGGGTTTTGAGCTCGAGGACGATCGCCAGGTCATCACGCACGTGCCGACGCCGCACGAGATCTATGACGAGCTTTCGGCCTATGTTATGGGTCAGGAGGACGCCAAGCGCGCCATGTCGGTGGCCGTGTACAACCACTATCGCCGCGTGATTGAGGGCGGCGCTGCGGTGTCTGCCTTTGATGACGACATGGGCTCGCAGTTCGATGACGATATGGACGAGGTAGAGCTCGCCAAGTCCAACATCCTGCTGCTCGGTCCCACCGGTACCGGCAAGACCCTGCTGGCCCAGACGCTCGCGCGCATTCTTGAGGTGCCGTTTGCTATCGCCGATGCCACCGCGCTCACCGAGGCCGGCTATGTGGGCGAGGACGTGGAGAACATCCTACTCAAGCTCATTAATGCTGCCGATGGCGACATTGAGCGCGCACAGGTTGGCATCATCTACGTTGACGAGATCGACAAGATTGCCCGCAAGGCTGAGAACCTCTCCATTACCCGCGATGTTTCGGGCGAGGGTGTTCAGCAGGCGCTGCTTAAGATTCTTGAGGGCACGGTGGCCAGCGTTCCGCCCACCGGCGGCCGCAAGCATCCCCAGCAGGAGCTGCTGCAGATCGACACGACCAACATCCTGTTTATCTGCGGCGGTGCCTTTGTGGGTCTGGATAAGATCATCGCCGATCGCGTTGGCAACAAGGGCGTGGGCTTTAACTCCGAGATCGCCGGCCCCACCTCGGTCGACGAGAACGACCTGCTGCGCCAGGTACTCCCGCAGGACCTCAACGCCTTTGGCATGATCCCCGAGTTCGTGGGACGTACGCCCGTCGTTACCCAGACGCAGGCGCTCGACGAGGACGACCTGGTGTCGATCCTGACCGAGCCAAAGAATGCCGTGGTGCGCCAGTACCGTAAGATGTTCCAGCTCGAGGACGTCGATCTTGAGTTTGAGGACGCGGCCCTGCACGAGATCGCCCGCATGGCGCTTGCCCGCAAGACCGGCGCCCGCGGCCTGCGCGCCATCTGCGAAGACGTGCTGCAGCAGACGATGTTCGACCTCCCCAGCGAGGAGGGCGTCGCCAAGGTCATCGTAACCGAAGCTGCCGTAAAGGGCGAAGAACAGCCCCGACGCATCTACGGGTAAACCTGACAAAAACGTGCTTGCAAATAGCCTCCGACCATCCGCGGTCGGAGGCTATTTTATATATACGCAATAACCCCAACTACCTGTGTTATTCTGTGTGTTTGTTTAAGCCTCAGCGAAGTCATATCAGACTGAAGTAATCGATACCTAAGGGGAGGAATGCAGGCCCGATTTTCGTAGATTCCGCACGAGCCGAAGACCACTTAATGTGGTCTTCGAGCGAGCCCAGGACCTGACCGAGCGAAAATCGGGCCTACATTCCTCCCCGACGGGCAAGGGAGAGATATATGGAAGAGATGCCCAAGAACTACGATCCGTCGACCAACGAGCCGGCGATCCTGCAGAAGTGGCTCGACGGCGGCTACTACAAGCGCCGTGAGGGCGTGGGCGACTGCACCGTCACCATTCCGCCTCCCAACGTGACCGGCAAGCTCCACATGGGCCACGCCACCGACGACTCCATCCAGGACGCCATCATCCGTATGGCCCGCATGCGCGGCAAGTCCACGCGCTGGGTGCTGGGCACCGACCACGCCGGTATCGCCACGCAGACCAAGGTCGACAAGAAGCTCAAGAGCGAGGGCATCAGCCGCCTGGAGATCGGTCGCGACAAGTTTGTCGACGCCTGCTGGGATTGGACCCACGAGTACGGCGGCATTATCGTCGAGCAGATCAAGCGCATGGGCTGCTCCGTCGACTTCGACAACGAGCGCTTCACCATGGACGAGGATTACGCCCAGGCCGTGCGTAAGGTCTTCTGCGACTGGTACCACGACGGTCTGATTTACCGCGGCAAGCGCATCGTCAACTGGTGCCCCAACTGCACCACCGCCATCTCGGACGACGAGGCCGAGTACAAGGACGAGAAGGGCCACCTGTGGCACCTGCGCTACCCGCTGACCGAGCCGGTCAACGGCCAGGATTACATCGTCGTCGCCACCACGCGCCCCGAGACCATGCTCGGCGATACGGGCGTCGCCGTCTCCCCGAAGGATCCCGAGAAGGCCGCCTTTGTGGGCAAGACCGTCAAACTCCCCATCGTCGACCGCGAGATTCCCATCTTTGAGGATTGGCATGTCGACGCCAACTTTGGCTCCGGCTTCGTTAAGGTCACCCCTGCCCACGACCCCAACGATTACGCTATGGGTCAGGCTCACGACCTGCCGCAGATCAATATCTTCGATGAACACGCGGTGGTCGTCGAGGGCTACGGCGAGTTCACTGGCATGAACCGCGACGAGTGCCGCGAGGCCGTCATCAAGTGGTTCGAGGAGCACGACCTGCTCGATCACGTCGAAGAGCTCGACCACTCCGTCATGCACTGCTACCGTTGCGACGCCGCGCTGGAGCCGTGGCTGTCCGAGCAGTGGTTTGTGGCCGTCGACAAACTCAAGGGGCCGGCGTTCGACGCCGTCAACTCCGGCAAGGTCACCTTCCACCCCGCGCGCTGGACGCAGACCTACACCACCTGGATGGAGAACCTTAAGGATTGGTGCATCAGCCGCCAGCTGTGGTGGGGCCACCGCATCCCCGTGTTCTACTGCGAGGACTGCGGCTGGGAGGACGCCCTGACCGAGGACACCGACGTGTGCCCCAAGTGCGGCGGCCATCACGTGCATCAGGATGAGAACGTGCTGGACACCTGGTTCAGCTCGCAGCTGTGGACCTTTGCCACGCAGGGCTGGCCGCAAAAGCCGGAGCTGCTCGAGGGACATCACCCCACGACGGCGCTGGTCACCGCGCGCGACATCATCGCGCTGTGGGTCGCCCGCATGGTTATGAGCTCCCTGTACTTCCTGGACGAGGTGCCGTTTAAGGACGTCGTCATCTACCCGACGATCCTTGCCAAGGACGGTAGCCGCATGTCCAAGTCCAAGGGCAACGGCGTTGACCCCATGGACCTCATTGGCATGTACGGTGCCGACGCCATGCGTTACAACTTGCTCACGCTGTGCACCAACAACCAGGACGTCAAGTTCGACGCGAACATCGACAAGAAGACTAAGAAGCTCATCGACAGCCCGCGCACCGAGCAGGCCAAGTCGTTTGTGACCAAGATCTGGAACGCCAGCCGCTTCCTGCTCATGAACATGGAGGGCTACACGCCCGGCGAGCCCGTCGTGGAGACGCCGGCCGACGCCTGGATGTTCAGCCGCCTGGCCAAGGCCGTGAAGATGGTCACCGAGGGCATTGAGAGCTACACCTTTGGCGATATGGCCCGCGGCGTGCAGCAGTTCTTCTGGAACGAGGTCTGCGACTGGTACGTCGAGGTCACCAAGGCCCGCTTGAAGGGCGAGGACCGTCTGCAAGCTCAGCGCAACCTGATCTTTGTGCTCGACACCTCCATTCGCCTGATGCACCCGCTTATGCCGTTTGTCACCGAGGAGATCTGGGACAACATGCCGGCGAGCGTGCTCGACCTGGACGCCGAGGGCAACGTGGACCGCGCCGAGGCGCTCATGATCGCCAAGTGGCCCGAGCCCGCCGACTACGCTAAGTATGTCGATGAGCCTGCCGAGCGCGCGTTTGAGCTGTGCCGTACCGTCGTTTCCGCCGCCCGCGCCACGCGTTCGCGTTATCGCCTGAGCCCCAAGGCCGAGCTCGACGTGGTCGTGCGCGCCGGTGCCGAGGACATCGAGAAGCTCGAGAGCCTGCGCTCGACCATTGAGCCGCTGGCCAACACCGCTTCGCTGGTCATGGGTACCGACGTTGAGAAGCCGGCTGCGAGCATTGCCGTGGTCGACAGCGGCGTCGAGGTTTTTGTGGTGCTCGAGGGCAAGGTTGATCTTTCGGCCGAGAAGGCGCGCCTGGAGAAGGAGATCGCCACGGCTCAGAAGGAGCTTGCCGGCTGCGAGAAGACCCTTGCCAACGAGGGCTTTGTGGCCAAGGCCGCGCCCGCGGTGGTGCAGAAGAAGAGGGACCGTGCAGCTGAGCTCAAGGAGATCCTGGCGGCGCTGACTGCTCAGGTTGCTGACTTCTCGTAAGGTTCACTCGGGGGCGCGTCCCGATGCTTTGCTCTCCGCTGCGGACAGTCCTGCGCAAGACGGACAGCACATTAAGTGCTGTCCTTTGCGTGCGGAACTTGCGGCGAGCAAAGCATCGGGCCGCTCCTAGTTCGTTTACGTTGTTGTTTGCATCTGGCGTGTTAGGGCCACTGGGTTGTGGCCTTGATCTCGCTGCAAGCGGGTAAAGGCTGATATTGTCAACGTGAGGGGCTCATTCTTTTTGATGGGCCTCTTTTTCTGTTATGGGGGACTTTGGGTTATGGCTAAGCGTTCGGGGTCGTATGTCGTTCCTTTCTCGTTTGAGCTGCTTTCGTTTGATGAGGCTGTGGGACTTGCTGCTGATACGGGGCGGATTTCTGGGGATGCTGGTCCTCTGCTCGAGACGGTTGTCGATATGCTCGATGAGCTGGGACGTCCGGATGAGTATTTCGATTGCATTCAGGTTGCCGGTACCAATGGCAAGACTTCGACCACGCGTTTTTCGGCTGCTATCTTGCGTGGTGAGGGGTTAAAGACCGCGCTGTATACGTCGCCGCAGCTGGTGCGCTATCCCGAGCGCATGGAGGTCGATGGGCGCGTCGTGAGCGATGAGGCCTTTGCCCGTGGCGTTTCCGCCGCTGTTGAGGCGGGACATCGCGTGAATGCCCGTCGTGTGGCGGCGGGGGAGCGTGCCTATGCCATCACGCCGTTTGATCTGCTGACGGCTGCCGCACTTGTCGTGTTTGCCGAGGCCGCGGTGGATGTTGCTGTGCTCGAGGTCGGCATGGGCGGACGCTGGGACGCCACGAGTGCGACCGATCCCGTCGCCGTTGCCATTACGGGCATCGGGCTCGACCATACACGCATTCTGGGAGATACGCTCGAGGCCATTGCGGTGGAGAAGGCTGCGGTTATTAAGCCTGGGCGCCTGGTTGTTTTGGGCGAGGGTACGCATGAGGCAAGTGTTCAGCGCGTGATGGATGCACGTTGTCGCGAGTGCGGCATTGTGCCGCTCGTAGTGAACCATGCCACGACCAAAGTGCCGGAGCACGTGGGCAATACGGTTGAGTTTAGCTGCACCACGCCGCGTGCGATCTATACGTCGAGCATGGTCAAGCCGGCCTATCAGCCGCAGAATGCCGCGTGCGCGATTATGCTGTGCGAGGGGTATCTGGGTCGCGAGCTCGATCATGACAAGCTCGATGCGTCGCTTATGGGCTGCCCCACGCCGGGCCGATTTGATGTGCTGGGAACTGATCCGCTTAAGCTGATTGACGCCTGCCATAACCCTCAGAGCTGCGAGAACTTTGTGAGCGCGCTGGACGAGATCGATCCGTGCGTGGAGAACCGCCCCACGTTGCTGTGTGCCGCGCTGGCCGACAAGGACGTGGCTGGCATCGTCGACGTGCTGATTCCGGCCTTCCCCCGTGTGGTCGTGACGCAGACCGATTCCGATCGCGCCCTGCCGGCAGAGGAGCTCGCCGCCCTTGTGGACGCTGACAAGCTCGCGGGCGTGTACCCCAGCGTATCCGAGGCCCTCGCAGCTTTCGAGGCCGCGGGCGAGCCCTTCGTAGCAGCCGGCACCATTACCCTAGCCGGCGAAGTGGCAGGCTTGCTGCGCTAACCCATCCCCTCATCAGTTGCGGTGAAATAGGGACTGTTTTATGGGCTAGAAGCCTTAAACAGTCCGTATTCCACCGCAACTTCTAGGGGAGCTTTGGTGGCGTGCCTAGTCTAGGCGGACCGGATCGTGGGGGTAGGCGTTGAGAATCTCGACGCCGTTCTCGGTCACCAGGGCCAGGTCCTCGATGCGGACACCGGTGCGGCTGGGGAGGTAGATGCCCGGTTCGATGGAGAACGTCATGCCCGGCTCCACGACCTGCTCGTTGACGAGCGAGACGTCGCCTGGCTCGTGGTCCTGCAGGCCGATCGAGTGTCCCAGGCGATGCGTAAAGTATTCGCCGTAGCCCGCGTCCTCAATCACGTCGCGCGCGGCACGGTCCAGATCGCACATGCGCACGCCCGGCGCGATGAGCGCCTCGGCGGCCTCGTTGGCGCGGCGCACGATATCGTAGATGCGCTCCGTCTCCTCGTCCGGCTCGCCCCAAAAGAATGTACGCGTCATGTCCGAGCAGTAGTTGCAGCGGCGTCCGCCAATGTCGAACAGCACCACGTCGCCACGCTTGAGTACGGTGTCGTCGGGCTCGTGATGCGGATCGCCGGCGTTGGCGCCAAAGCTCACGATGGGCGGAAAGCTAAAGCCCTCGCAGTCGTGCTTGCGGTACAGGCCGAGCATCTGGTCGGCAATTTCGCGCTCCGTTACGCCCTCGTGAACGAGCTTGATGGCGTCGACCATCACGGCGTCGTTGGCGGCCGAGGACATGCGCATGAGCTCCTGCTCGGCGGCATCCTTGTGGGTGCGTGAAGCGGTGACGGCAAAATCGCCTAGGAAAAACTCGCTCGCGGTATGGCGCTCCATAAGGGGCATCAAAAAGCCGGAACGCATGACGGTGTCGATGCCAAGCGGCTTGGTCGGATCGACCTCGCGAGCGATAGCGTCTGTCACGACTTCGGTGTCGGTGTGATAGGCGACGCGGGCATTGTCGTACTCCGGCAACTGATGCAGCGCGTTGACCAAGATCACGGGCTCGTCATCGCGCGCGAGCAGCACACCGCAAAAACGCTCGAACATATCGGCATAAAAGCCGGTCAGATAGTAAATCGACCACGGGTCGTTTACGAGCAGCTGCGCACCGGGGTGCTGAGCCTCGAGCGCATCGAGCACGCGCGCCACGCGCTGGTCATCGACATGTGCCATGAAACATCCTTTCGCTAGGCTGCCACCATGGTATCCCAAGCCCGGCACATAGGGACGTTCCTTTTAATATGAGCAGGACATTGTCAAGAGGCAAAATCGGGCCT
>UQPT01000048.1:0-16191 GCA_900543045.1 uncultured Collinsella sp. | reverse complement strand
CATGCCTTGCCTTTTGAATGACAAATTGTCGCTCTGGGCGGCGCGCAGCGTCGAGCCGTTACGCGGGTTGGTAAACCCGCGTAACTAAACACGCTCCGCGATCTCGTGGATCAGATAGTCGGTCTTTTCCCAGCCCAGGCACGGGTCGGTGATCGACTTGCCAAAGACGCCGCCGTCGACCGGCTGGTTGCCATCCTCCAGGTAGGACTCGATCATAAAGCCCTTGACCAGTTTGGAGATGGATTCGTTGCGGCGACAGCTGTCGAGCACTTCCTTGCAGATGCGATACTGCTCCAGCGGGCGCTTGCCCGAGTTGTCATGGTTGCAGTCGATAACCGCCGCCGGGTTGGCGTAGCCGGCGTGCTCGGTATAGCGCTCGGCAAGGCGCTCCAGGTGCTCGTAGTGGTAATTGGGGTAAGTGCGACCGTCGAGACCGATGTAGCCGCGCATGACGGCGTGCGCGAGCGGGTTGCCGTCGCACTCGACCTCCCAGTTGCGGAAGATAAAGCTCTGGTGCGCCTGGGCGGCGTAGATGGAGTTGAGCATGACGGTAGTGGAACCGGCTGTAGGATTTTTCATGCCCACCGGCACCGAAATGCCGCTCGACACCAGACGGTGCTCCTGGTTCTCGACCGAACGCGCACCCACGGCGACGTAGCTCAACAGGTCGACGAGGTACTGGTAGTTGGACGGGTAGAGCATCTCGTCGGCAGTGAAGAAGCCAGTCTCCTCGATGACGCGCAAGTGCATGTGGCGAATGGCCTTAACGCCTTCGAGCAGATCGTCGGGCGCCTCGGGATCGGGGTTGTGCAGCAGGCCCTTGTAACCGGTGCCCTTGGTGCGCGGCTTGTTGGTGTAGACGCGCGGGATGATGATGAGCTTGTCCTTGACCTCCTCGGCGGTTTTGGCCAGGCGGTTCATGTACTCGAGGACCGAGTCCTCGCGGTCGGCAGAGCACGGTCCGATGATGAGCACCTTGCGCGCGTCCTCGCCGGTAAAGACCTTGGCGACCTCGGCGTCGAATGCCTGCTTCTTAGCAGTAAGCTCAGCGGACAGCGGCATTTCCTCGCGGATCTCCATGGGGATCGGCAGCCTGCGTTTAAATTCCATGGCCATGCGGGGCCTCCTCAATCAAAGAAGTCTAAGCTTGAATCGTCGAATGCTCGGCATTATCCGCTGTCGCACGCTAAAGTGCAAGCACGACCAACCAAAAAGGGAATGGATAACGCGCGGGTCGCTTACCACGAGAGTGGATAATCTCCCGTTTTTGGCCTAGGATCGCGCTGAAAGTGGGAGATTATCCACTCTCGTCGAGCAAGCGTCCGAAAATCCTCGCTCGTGGCCCCTTTTCCTCCGTCCCCGAGGGAACGGGACTCGTCTGCCGAATGATTGATGCGGCGACGGCGCGCCCATGTCACACTCAGAGGTGGCCTGACCCACCTTGGAAGGAGCCTCCATGAGCCTTGACAACGTAACCCTGCGCGCCGTCACGCTCGACGACCTGGCTGGCATCGCCGCCATCTACAACCAGCTGTGGTGCAACACGCTGCGCAACCGCGGTGACGTCGAAGCTGCCGATTTCTGCGCGCGCTTTAACATCACCATGCAGCTACAGCGCTCACCTATCGCGCTTGTCGCCGAGGCCGAGGGCCGCATTATCGCCGCCTGCTGCATCGGCATCTTCGAGGACGGCAAGCCGCGTACCAATCCCACGTGGGTGCCCTGCTACGACGAGATGTTCGCCCAGGCAACCGAGATGGCAAAGACCGCCGACGCCAAGCTCGAGGGCTCGCTCTTTGGCGACAGCCGCGAGAAGGCCACGGCCGACCGCTTTGCCGCCACGGGCAATGAGTATGCCCAGGGCCAGCTCAACCTCATCATCATCGTGCCCGAGTGGCAGGGCAAAGGGCTCGGCCGCGCGCTCATCGACCTTGCCCGCGCCGAGCTCGCCCGGGCAGGCTGCACCAAGTTCTTCCTGATGAGCGACTGCAACTCTGACTGGCAGTTCTACGAGCACCTCAACATGAAGCGCATCCTAGAAGATCACAGCCAAGACACCGGCGACGGCTTTATCGTCTACATGTACGGAGGCGACACGCAGGATTAGCCTGTGTGCCGCCTCATGGGCTTTCTCCAAAACAGCCCAAACCAATCAGCCACGCCAAAAGGGACATGCCAAAAAGGGACAGGTTTATTTTGGCAGGTTTTATCTGGGCAAACGCCGACCGCCGCGGAGGAGCCACTCCACCTCGCGGCGGTCTTCTAACAGAAAAAACCAAGTGAGTAGACCTTTTGCAGGAGGTCAAGCACGCCCCAAAACGCCACAGCTCTGACCTGCGGCTTTATTGAGCATTTGTCGCGATGTGCTCGGCATATCCAAATTAGTCTACTCACTTGCATCTAAGACGCACCAGATAGGCAAAAAACCGCCGCAAAAGGGGCCGGTTCCCTTCGCGGCGGTCGTTAATACGCCGAACTTGTTATCGCAAAAGCCAATCACGCGCCGAGACCACGCTACAGTCTTTCGACTCATACGTTGAATCCACGCGGGCCACAACATAGCGCGCATCTTTTGCAATGTCGATCTCATCGCATACAGCCTGTAAATGGCGGGCGTACTTATCGTGATACGTTCTGGATGATTTTATTTCGATAGCCTTGGGACTCCCTGAGTTTGTGCAGTCGAGCAAATCGATTTCTCGCTTGCCGTCGTCCCTATAGAAATACAACTCGGGATTCTCGCCCACGTTGAGATGGCTCTTCGCCGTTTCGGAAACGATGAGGTTTTCGAAAACTGCCCCCAGATAAGGGCTCTCCAAAAGTTGCTCCAGTGATCCAATTTTGAGCAAGTAGCAGAGCAGCCCCGTGTCGTAAAAATAAAGCTTGGGCGTTTTAGTCAAACGTTTCCTGGCATTTGCATAATAAGGCTGCAGTGAAAACGTCAGGTAGCTCTGCTCCAGGATAGACAACCAGCTTTTAATGGTCGATACGTTCACACCCGTATCTCGAGAAAGCGAAGATATATTAATGAGAGCACCGGCGCTCTGGGCAATTATGGACAGTAACTTATGAAACTCCGCTTTATTGCGCACGTCAAGCAAGCCCACAACATCGCGCTCAACATAGGTATCAATATAGCTGGGGAAATAAACCGAGGACGGCATTCCGGCGGAACTCAGACGAGGGTATCCCCCTTCGAGCGCAAACAAATCCACTTCCAACTGCCCCTGCTGGCCCCTCTCCGCTTCTCGAAACGAAAATGGCAGCAATTTTAAGATCCCGACTCGCCCGGCAAGAGACTGGCCGATGCTTTTCATCATCAAAAAGTTTTGCGATCCCGTAAGGATGTATTGACCGGCATCTCCCCGCTCATCCGAAACAACCTGGATCATCGAGAACAAATCCGGGGCGTATTGCGCCTCATCGATGATGAGTCCGCCCTTTCGGTTGCGGATAAAACTCACCGGATCCTCCAAGGCCGCGCGCCTCGTTTGGGGGTCCTCAAGCGTGACATAGGAATAGTCGGGAAAGGCATGCCTAACCAGCGTAGACTTTCCGCTCTGCCTAGGCCCCGTCAACGACACAACAGGAAACCAACCCGCCATGCGAATGAGCAACTCATGCAAATCCCTGTTAATGTACTCGGCCATATCAACGCCCCTTATAACGCTGTTACCATAATCGAATAGTATCATTTGCCATAATCTCGCAGTAGCGTTTTCCATAATCTTGTAGTAGCGTTTTCCATAATCTTGTAGTAGTGTTTTCCACAATCTTATAGTAGCCCAGTTCAAAAACGTTATTTATAGAGCCGAAATCTCAGACCCTAAATAACAATAGCCACCACAATGGGAACTGTCCCCATTGTGGTGGCTTGCAGGCGAGTTGACTTATTCGACTATCGCGGGCCGGCCGTGTCCGAGTCTAGAGCGTGGCAAGTCGCTTGGATTCGCGGACGGCGAGGGCGATGGAGATAAGACCAGTGATGGCGTCAGCCGCCACCAAGGCAAACCAGACACCCTGAACGCCCATCATGTTGCCAAGCAGGTACATAAGCGGCACGGAGCAGATCACGTAGCGGAGCAGACCGGTGAACGTGGCGATACCCACCTTCTCAACCGCCTGGAAGTACATCGACATGGTCATGGCAAGATAGCCCAGGGCCACGGCCAGGATAACGATGCGCGTGGCGTTGGCGGCAACCTCGACGAGCGCCGGGTCGCTACCAGCAAAAAAGGCGCAGACCGGCGTTGCGGCCACCCATAGCACAGCAGACACCGCAGCAAGCGTCACGACCTGGTACTTAAGCGTGCAGGAGAGTGTTTCCTTGAGGCGCGCCCACGCCTTGGCGCCGGCGTTGAAGGCGGCAATGGGCTGCAGGCCGTACGAGAAGCACTGGGCGACCATCATGGTAATGTAGAGGATGTAGCCGTTGATCACACCAAAGGCCGCGATGTAGAGCGAACCCATGTCGCCGCCGAGCTGGCCAAGCAACGAGTTGGCAACGGTGTTGAAGATGAACGTGGCAGCTTGCACCAAAAAGAACGGGAAACCAATCTTGATGATCTGGCCGCAGATGGCCATGTCGAGTTTGAGGTCGGCGGCGCCGATCTGGAGCTGCGACTTCTTACCGCCGATGAACCAGAAGATACCGATGGCCCAGATACCGATGGAAAGACCGTAGTACACGCCAGCTCCCATAACGCCAAGCTTGAGCACAAACGTGGAAAGCGCAAGCCAGCAGATAGCGACGATGGCAGACACGGTCATGAGGTTGGCCTGGATCTGAACCTTCTCGTCCACACGCATGACGGCGGTGACCATCTGACCAATGACCGTGAGCGGCAGCAGCACGGAGAAGGTGCGCACGCCGGCAACGGTATCGGCCATGATGTCGGGCGTGGCGCCGAAGAATGCGCAGATGGGCTCGGTAAACACAGCCATCACCACAGCAAGCAGCACACTCACAATCGTGGTAAGCCAAAAACCCTGGCTAAACGCCTTGCTGGCGCCCTTAATGTCGCCGGCACCCAAAAGGTTGCCCACCACGGCGGGCACGCCGGTGCCAAACAGGTTGCCAAAGGCCAGGTTAATGTACTCGACCGACATGATGATCGAAACACAGGCCAGGCCGTGTGCACCCAGGCCCCAACCCATCACGAGGCCCTCAAGGACCACCATGATAATCTGGGCGAGCATACCCTGGCCGGTGATGATGGTGTACTTGCGCACCAGGCCGGGAATCGGCTGCGAGGCAAGCTCACGCTCCTCCTCAACAGCGGCGGTCGTTTCTTCTGCCATTGTTCTCCCCTTTCCATGAGAGATTGATGAATGGATGCATGAATGGATGGGCGGCACGCACAGGCTGCGGCACCGCCCAGCGATGCAGCAGCCCCGCTAGGCCTCGTAGACCACCTTGCCGGCAATCATCGTGAGAGACGCCGTGGCCTCGAGGACCTCAGCCGGTTCGCAGTCAAAGAGGTTACGGTCGAGCACACAGATATCAGCCTGTTTGCCGCATGCGAGCGTACCGATGCGATCCTCGGCATGCATGGCGTAGGCGCTGCCGTAGGTGTAGGCGCGCAGGGCCTCGGCCATGGTGATGCGCTCCTGCGGGAACCACCCTTCTGGGTTGGAGCCGTCCTCGAGCATGCGGAAGACCGCGCCGTACACCTCCTCCATGGGCTCCAAGCCCACAACGGGGAAGTCACTGCCCAGGTGCACCACGGCACCGCTGGCAAGCAGGCTATGCAGGGGCCACGAAAGCGCAGCACGCTCGGGGCCCACGGCATCGTCCTTGGCAAGGTCAGCCATATCGAGCAGCATGTGCCACGGCTGCATACCAGGGCATATACCCAGCTCGGCATAGCGCGGCAGATCCTCGGGCTGAACCGTCTCGTTGTGCTCCATGGAGTGGCGGCAACCCCGCTTACCATGCAAGCGCTCGCCCTCCTCAAAGCAATCAAGCACAAAACGCACCGAGCGATCGCCGATCGTATGGACGCGCGTGTCAACGCCCCATTCCTGCGCCCTGACAATGGCGGCACGGATGCGCTCTGGATCCTCCGCGGGCTCACCGCAGGTATCGGGCGCGTTGGAATAGGGTTCAAGCATCCAAGCGGTGTGGTCGGAGCACACGCCATCAAGAAACTGCTTAAAGCCGTGCCACTCGACCTGCGTACCCGAGAAGGCGTATTTCTCCTTGATCTGCTCGAGCGTTAAGGACTCGTTTTCGAACAGATCGGTGTACAGGAACACGCGCAGTGGCAAGTCGCCCTTGGCATTAAGACCTGCCAACACCGCATACGGGTTTTCCATGCTCACAAACGTAGGATTGACCATGCCGACCGTAGTGATTCCCAGGGCATTGGCGCGCCGGGCGGTTTTTGCAAACGACGCGTCAACAACCTCGGGCGCTGGGTCGTAGACCTCGTCCATAAAGAAGACGCCGGCGTTGTTGGAAAACACGCCCGTCAGATTGCCCTCGGCATCCTTAAGGATCTTGCCGCCTGCGGGATCGGGCGTCTGCGAAGTTACTCCCACCTTGTTGATGGCGCAGGTATTGGCACTAAAGGTATGCAGGTCAACCTGCTGCAGAAAGACCGGGCGGTCCGAGATGTACTCATCGATCATCGCGGCTGTGGGCATCTCGGGGACATCCCACTGGAACTGGATAATCTGGCAGCCCAGAATCCACTCGTTATCGGGATGGTCGACCGCAAACGCCACGACACGTTCCATCGCCATCTCAAAACTGGTGCAGTCGATGAGGTTGACGGCAAAATCGGGGTCGGTCATAAACGCGCCCTGGGCAAAATGCGTGTGTGAGTCGATCAGGCCGGGCATGACGAGCTGGTCGCCAAAGTCGCGCACCTCGGTATCGGGACCGATAAACGGTGCCAGGTGAGCATCGTCACCGCAGGCAACAATCTTATCACCGCGCACGGCAACGCCGCCCTTAAACGGCTCGAGCCCATCGCCGGTAAAGACGGCGTTGCTCTTGATAACTACATCAGCCTTGTCCATGTGAGCCTCCTCAGGCATCTTTGGTTGCAACGCGGACGCACCGCCCGCGTGGGCACTCGGTTGGGAGCGTAGCGCTCCCGCATCGGCGCGTGCCTACAAGCCGTGCTCGGACGTCTGTCCCACGTCCGCGGCTTCGCGCTACACCCATTGATACACAGGGGCAAATCCGTGCCAAGGCCAGGGATCGCAAACGGTCAGTTTAAGCAGGTTTACACGCTTTACCTGCAGGTTTATTGTCTGAGATTATTACCGCGTCATTACGCCCAACGGCGTGCCCGCCCACACGGCAAGACCCGCATGCAAGGAAGAATAGGACTAGGAACGCCAAAAGGCATCTATGAGGTCATCTCGGTTGGAGACACCGCTTTTAACGTAGATGCGATGCAAGTGCGCCTTGACAGTGCCAGGGCTGATGACCAACTCGCTGGCGATGTTTTGGGCGTCGTTGCCCTTCAGCACCAGCGTGAGCACCTCCTGCTCGCGCCGCGACAGCTTATGGGCATCGGCATAGATCACAACGCGTGATGCTAGATCGTCCCCAGAGCGTGCGCTCTCGGCCGCCACGTCCTCATCGGCACGCGGATGACGGGCATACACGCGCAGGATATGGCTAAACTGGCAAAAGAGTTGGACCGCGCATGCCACGAGCAGCACGTTTTCGGAGATATTGCGCTCGGACAGATACCACAAAAAGAGGCTGATGACGGGGTTTTGAGAGTCGGGGCGGCAGAGCAAAATCATGTAGGTGTCCTCGGCGATTACGCAAAACGCAAGAACGAGTGCCACCTTCCAAAAGAGCTTTGAGCGGTCGAGGTCGAGTTTCTCAACACGCGTGGCCCTGTGCCGGTAATGCCAGGCGGCATAGGCAAGACATCCTACATTGCCCAGGTCACGCGTGAGCCAAAAGAGATACTGCTGCATCTCTCCGGCAGCACCGCTGCGAGGCACCAGCACCAATTGCAAGATTGAAAACGGCACGATAACAAGTCCGAGCATGCGCGACGTCGGCCTTTTGCGCAAGCGCGCAAACATCCACAGCACAATGCAAGCATAGATGGCAATACCGAGCACGCAGCGCAGCAAGGGGTGCTGCAGCGGCTCGCTAAAGGTAACGGCGTAGTCATATTTGAGCCGAGTGTACTCGTCAAAAAAGATGACCGACATATCGAGCATGTAGAGCAAAAAGCCCGCCGCGGCCACTAGGCTGTCGCGACGGTGCGTCATGAGCCAAACCACCAATGCCACGGCACTGGTCACCAGAGCCACACCCATGATAATCGTGGTGTAGATATAGAACGCGAAACTCATGCCCACCTCCCCTGTCTAGATGCTGTGAGGATGTTGACAGATTCTTTGCCGCAAGATTAGACTCACCGATTAAACGTACTGTATCGTTTAGATAAACAAGCTGTGTCTCACCGATGAAAGGAGATGCCATGGCACCGATCGCTCCGCTCAAGATGCTCGTCGCGCCCGCCGCCAAGGCCATCACCCGACTCGGTTCTTCCATGACCTACGACGATGTCCCCTGCGCCGTTGAGGCGCGTTCGGACAGCTGCCCCTACCTGGGCCACGTCCCCTACTTTGCACCCAAGCTCGCATCTGATCCCGAGCAGCGTGAGCAGTAATCCAAGATGCATCTAGCACCGCACAACTCGCGGCGCTACTGTTTTGGTGCAAAGCGACCTGTCCCCCTTGCGCCAACGCCGGGATTGTCGATGCTGCGGCCGCGGCGCGATATGAGGCGCGAAACCTCGCCCAGCAACACGCCGATCACCACACCCATGAGGATCGGCAACTTTGACATCTCGGCGGGCGAGCTGTTAAGCGGCACGGTTGTCGCAACAATCGAAAGCACGAGCTCTACCACCGGCACCGCAAGCGCTACCGCAAGCACCTTGCCCTCGAAGAGCGCGCGAAACACACGCGGGCGGTCGTCGTATTTACGCAGGCGCCAAAACGCCGGGAACATCGGGATATAGCTCATGAGCAGAAAGACGACGTTCATCGAGAAGAAGACCCAAAAGACGTCGGAACCTTCACCCAGCGGAATCTGAAGTAGCAGCACCAAGCTGGCAAAACAACCGTTAATGAGTGCCGAGCCGTTGGGCATGCCGGTCTTCTTGGACACCAGCGCAAAGGGACGCGGCATGTTGCCATGGCGCGCGGCATAGCTCGCCACGTTGTTGACGCCAAAGCTCCAACAGATCATGTTGGCAAACAGCGTTACCAGAAAGGCCACGCCCACGACCATCGTCAGCGGGTGAGCGCGCCCCACCATGGCGGCAACCGCGTCCACAATGCCCGAATCGAGTGAAAGCTGCTCGGTGGGAACCGCGGCTCCAATACCGATGCCACAGATAATGTAGATCGCCGCGATGGCAACGCCACCGGCGATAACCGCCTTGGGGATATCGCGCGATGGGTTCTTCATCGTGCTGGCAAAGGTCGCGACCACCTCAAAGCCCATAAAGTTGAATAGGATGATTGAAAGATACGTCAGTGAGTTAGTGTCTCCCAGATCGGGGACAAAGGTCTTAAACGACATATCGTTGGCAAAGCCGTTGTTGCAGGCAAACCCGATGCCGATGATTCCCACCACGGCGGTAATGAGCACCTTGATGACGGCGCCGCCATCCATGACCCAATCGGCCTCGGCCACCGGCTGCATTGCCATGACCGTGACGCCCCACACAAAGGTAAGCTCGATGGCAATTCGGACCCCAAGCGAAAAATCGATGCCCCATACCGCATTGATGACACTGGGAAACATGCAGGCGATACTTGCCACCCACAGTGGAAAGTTGACCCAATAGCACCAGGAGCAGCGGGCGCCCCAACGGTCGCCCAAGCCCAGACGAACCCAATCGTACAGGCCGCCCTCGGAATCGAACGCCGTACCGAGCTCGGCCACCACCAGGCCATAGGGAAGCAAAAACGTAATGATGAGGAAGATCCACCAGAAGAACTGCACGTTACCCATGGCAGATGCCGGAGCAGCCGCCTCGATGGTAAAGACAACGCAGATAACCGAGAGGATGACCTCGAACAGGGAGAACTTTTTACCTGCCATGGCACGCTTCCCCTACAGCAAAAAGGATGGCATCTGTACCGAAGGCGCAGCCCAAGGTAGGGTTGCAGGCCGCGTCACCGGTGCAGGTGCCATCCCAAAGAGAAGAGAGGATGCAATTGTTGGACCAACGCTCGCGGAACAGGCGCGTGTAGATAACGATACGCTGGTACATAGATACTCCGATCAAAACGGCCGCGATTGCGACCGGAATCTTTTGGCAATTGAAGACGCGTCTGACCTGGGATATTCAAGCGAACAATTGGCCTAACCCGCAATAAATCCCAGATCAGACGCGTACTCAATCAAAGAGGCGGGCACTCCGAAGTGGAGGCAACGGAGTGCCCAAAGAAAAACCCAGCCGACCAAGACATCGAATAAACCGACCATCAATGCCCCGAGATGGTCACGGTGCGATTCACCGACTGTCCGATTGATCGGCTGGGTTTCTGAGGTGCGGCAGATTCCCGTGAAAGAGGAGCGCCGCGTACTTTGGTACGCAAGCGACGAATGAACGGGAAGGTGCCGTGCCTCGGGAAGACAGACAATTACGCGGACGGCTCCTGCTGAGTAATGCAGTGGATGTTGCCGCCACCGAAGACGACCTGCTCGGACTGAACGCCGACGCACTTGTAGACACCCTCGCCCCAGACCTCGTCGTAGATCTTCTGGAGCGTGTCGACGGCCAGCTGGTCGTTCTCGTCGCCGTACTGCGGGACGATAACGCCGTGGTTGGTCACGAGGTAGTTCATGTAGGAGGCGATCAGCGGCTCGTCGGGGACGCGCGGCTCGGCGTTCTCGTCGGCGTCGATGGTGTCGCAGGAAGCCTGGTCCATGAACAGCGGGTTCACGGGCATGCAGAGCTTGTAGACCTTCATCTTGCGGCCCTTGGCGTCGACGGCGTTGGAGAGGGTCTCGTAGGCAGCGTGGCACTGCTCGTAGAACGGATACTCGGGATCGTCGGTCCAAATGCAGGCCATGACGCCCGGCGCGATGAACGTGGCGACGTCGTCGATGTGGCCGTTGGTCTCCTCGGGGTCGATGCCCTCCTTGACCCAGATGACCTTCTCGACACCCAGGTAATCCTTGAGGTGCTCGTCCATGTAGGCGCGAAGCTTCTCGCTCCAGGGCTCAAACTTCTTGCGGTACTTGGGCCAGATGGACTCGGGATCCTCTTCCTCCTCCAGAACCGCAGAGCAGGTGCGGCCCGGGGAGAGCAGGCACTGGTCGGTCACGACAAGGGTGCCCTCGCCGTCAACGGTGATGGAGCCGCCCTCGAGGATCATGTCATCGGGACGATAGCGACGGCAGCCGGAAAGCTCAGCCATCTTAAGGGCAATCTGCTCGTCCTTGTCCCACGGGAAATAGAGGCCGTCGACGAGACCGCCGTAGGCGTTGAAGTGCCAGTGGTTGGCGCGCTTCTCACCCTTGCCGTTGATGACGTAGGTGGCGGCAGTGTCGCGGAACCAGGCGTCGTCGGTGGTCATCTCGATGACGGTGACGTTCTCGTCCTCCTCGAAGACGGCCTTGCAGTTGGCATAGTCGACCTGGTTGGCGCACATATAGACCGGGGTGAACTCGGAGATGGCGCGGGCGATGGCGGCATACTGCTTCTGAGCAGGCTTGGCGCCGTGGGCCCAGGTGTCGGTGCGGTGGGGCCAGCCCATCCACACGCGATCCTGCGGGGCGAACTCAGCGGGCATGAAGAAGCCGTCGGCCTTGGGGGTGGACTCGGACTCGGTGATCGTACGCATAAGATTTCCTCCAAATCGAACGATCGCTTGCTGCGGGCGGGTTACCCGCAGCCTAAAACCAAGAGATGGTAGGCGCCCGTTCCCCGGCAAAGGTCGGGGCGCCCGGCGCCGGTTTTCACGGAGTTGCACCGGCAAGCGACGACGTAACCAAGTGCGCGGAGACAAAACGCACGAAGGATACGGAAGAGAGATTGGGGTGGGCGGTGGTTACCGGAGCTATCGCTCACACCCACCCCAGGGAATGGTTAGCAAACCTGTCGCTTGGGCACGTCTCCAAAGAGGCTAGAGTGCCCGGAGTCGGGAGCGACAAGCCCGACGAAGCGCACGTTGGTACGCGAGGAGGGTTGGAGCCCCAGAACCGGGTGCTCTAGTCCTCTTCGGCCTCGGCGGCCTCCTCAGCGAGACGCTGAGCAGCCAGCTCAGGGGTGAGACCCTTGTACTCGGTCTCGCGACCCTTGGCGCTGACGACGCGGACGACCTCGCCGATGAGCACAAGCACGATGAAGATAACGATCATCGGGACCTTGTCGCCAATTTCAGCAGCGGAGAACGGGATCAGCGTGGCAACGATGGCAAGAACCAGCTCGATGCAGGGGATGGCCAGCATGACCTTCATCATGGCGCCCTTAAACGGGAACGTGAAGATGCGCTCACGGTTGGGGTCGTTCTTACGAAGGTTGAGGAACGCCGGGAACATCGGGATGTAGGTCAACAGCAGGAAGACGACAGAGGTGCCAAAGAGCATCCAGAAGACACCGTTGGAGATGGCGTCGATGGGAACGAGCTGCAGGCACAGCACCAGGGAGGCAACGACAGCGTTGACCAGGTTGGCGCCGTTGGGCATGTCGTCATCCGAGATCATCGAGGCGAAGACCTTGGGCATGTTGCCGTGCTCGGCAGCGTAGCGAGCAACGGAGTTAACGCCGAAGGACCAAGCGGCCATGTTGGCGAACAGGGTGATCAGGAAGGCGATGCAGATGACCTTAAAGATCATGGAGTCGCCCACCATGGTCTGGACTGCGACGATCATGCCGTAGTCGGGATCGATGGAGTCGGCCGGCACGGCGGCGCCGATGCCAAAGCCAGCGAACAGGTAGATCACGGCGATGGACAGGCCACCGACGATGATAGCCTTGGGGATATCGCGAGCGGGATCGGCCATGTCGTCGGTCATGGTGCAGATGACCTCGAAGCCCATGAAGTTAAAGATGATGATCGACAGGTAGCCGAGAGCGTTGGTGTTGGTGAGCTCGGGCAGGAAGGTGGCAGCGGACATGTCGTTCGCAAAACCGTTCTCCATGGCATACCAAATGCCCAAAGCGCCAACGATAACGGCGACGGCGACCTTGATGATGGCGCCACCGTTAAGGACCCACTCGGAGTCGGCCGCCTTGGAGCGGCCCATGAGGTAGACGATCCACACAAAGGCAAGATCGATACCCATCTTGGCGATCAAGTTGAACTCGACGCCAAAGACCATGCCCAAAATGTCGGGGAACATGGTAGCCAGCGAGGCGATCCACAGCGGGTAGTTGACCCAGTAGTAGTACGAGATGCGGGCGCCCCATTTGTCGCCCAGGCCATCGCGTACCCAGTCGTAAATGCCGCCCTCGCCGTCATAGGTGGTACCGAGCTCGGCGACAACCATGCCGTAGGGAAGCAGGAAGGTCAGGATCAGGAAGATCCACCAGAAGAACTGCTGGTTGCCAATGGCAGCAGCAGGAGCGGCGGCCTCGCAAACGAAGACGACGCAGATGATGGTCGAAATGACCGTCAAGAAGGAAAGCTTTTTCTTTCCGTCGCTCATGATGAGCTCCTTCGCTCAGTCTTGGACAGATCCGAGGCCCTAAGGTATTAAGGCAATTGCTTGGGCCTCGGTGAGCGGGCGACAGGAGACGAGCATCCGCCGCCCGCAAACGTGCTTTTAGAAGCCTTGAGGCTTAGAGCTGCTCGAGAGCCTCGAGAGCGGCGTGGAGCTCAGCCTTGGCGGAGTACTCGACACCCTCGTCGTTGAGCGGGGTGCGCTTGCCCAGGGCGGCAAGGAGAGCACGGATGGAGTGCTTGCGGTTCTCGGCCTCGACCCAGCACAGGGAGCGCTCGGGATCGTCCATGACTTCGTCGACGACCTCCTCGTTGCGGGTGGCCGGCAGGCAGTGCATGAACTTGGAGTTGGGGCCGGCAAAGTTCATCATGTCCATGGTGACCTGATACTTGGGATAGAACACGTCCATGTAGTTCTCGCCCGAGACCTCCTCGTCGTACAGGCCATACCACACGTCGGTGTAGATGAAGTCGGCGCCCTTGATGCACTCGATGTCGTCGGAGATGACGACAGAGCCGCCGGAGACCTTGCAGTTCTCCTCGGCGATGGCCATCATCTGCTTGCCGAACTCGGCGCGCTCCTCGACGGTGCCAACGTGCAGGCCGCCGTCGGGGATCTGGTGGCCCTTAGGTCCAAACTGGACAAACTTCATGCCGACCTTGGAGGCGATGAACATGAGGGAGACGCAGACCTGGGTGGCGTCGCCGATGAAGGCCAGGGTGCAGTCCTCGATCTTCTTGCCCTCGGGGAGGTTCTCGAGCATGGTCATGAGGTCGCCCATCTCCTGCGTGGGATGGTTGAACTCGGACATGCCATTGATGACGGGCACAGCGGAGCCCTCGGCGAGGCCGACGACGTCCTTGTGACGGTCAACGCGAGCCATCATGATGTCGAGCAGCGAGCCCATAACGCGAGCGGTGTCGCCCAGGGACTCGTGACCGCCGAGCTGGATGGTGCCAGGGCCATAGAACTGAGCATGGCCGCCAAGGTCGGTCATAGCGGTCTCGAAGGAAAGACGGGTGCGGGTGGAGACCTGCTGGAAGATCATGCCAAGGCTCTTGTTGCGGAGCAGGTGCGGATAATAACCGTCAACCTTGATGGCCTTCTTCATTGCCAGGCCAAGATCCTCGATAGCCAGGATCTGCTCTTTGGTGAAGTCGTTGGTGTCGATGAAATCCTTAGGCAGTGCCATGTCGATTTCCTTTCCGCCGGTCTTGCCGACTATTACTATGAGACGCTCGAACATCACGCCTCGTGTTGACAAGACCATCATTCACCCGTATGCAATTTTTACCTAGTTTATTCGGGATTAAAGACCGTTCACGGAGTTACACCCCCTCTAAACCAATATAAACCCGCAGGTAGCGAGCTTGCAGGGGGTTTACTATCTGGAACCGCGAACGGTATATCGCTATGCTGTAACTCGGCGCCTAATCCGCAATGAAACGATGGGTTGAGGCGTCTATATCCCGCAAGATATACAGGGCTCGGCCATAGACGAAATGAGATGGGACGGTGGCAGATGAACACTCTGATGTTCTTCTATACCCTAGCGATACTCCTGATTTGTATTGTGACGGCAGTGCTTTCGCTTGCCGCCTATGCCTCGTCTCGTCGACGGTTCTTTATCTATGGCAGCGGCGTATTTATCTGCTATGCCATCGAGATGACCGAGATTTTCTTTTTCGAATACACGCTGCAAAACCAGAGTTTTCCGGCCAGCGACTATTACTCAATTACCATGCCTGTGTTGCGGACCCTTGTGGCGACCGCTTCACAAGCTTTTATCTGGCTCATTGCCATGGACTTGCTCGACAAACATTCAAAAAAGCAGTTTGTTATTCCCGTCGCAACGTTCTTCCTGAGCGAGCTGCTGATCATTGTCGCTGTCCCCTACGGCCCCATACATCAATGGCTCTACTACACGATGCGTCAGGTATTCCTTGTATTTGTGGGACTGTATATCTTTTGGACGGCGCATAAAATCACGCAGGTCGAGCTTAAGGCGCGCGTCAACAATCAACGAAAGCACCTCATTATCGGCGCCATTCTGGTCGGGTGCATCGTTGCCGAGGATTTCTACAACATCCTTGTTGTTCCCATGAGCCTGGCACCCTCTTGGCTGCAGCTGTACCTGTCCGAGCGCAACTTTAGCGAGAACATCTTTGCGTGCTACTTTGCGATTCTGCTGATCATCTACTCCTACCACGTGCTTTCAATCCGCATGCAGGAGGCGCCCGAGGAAAAGAACGTCAGCGATCTTGATCGACACATCGAAGAGCAGATGCCCTTCTATCGCAACGCCTACAAGCTCTCCAACCGTGAGACCGAAGTTATGCGTCTGGTCGTACTGGGCAAATCGAACCAAGAGATCGCTGACGAGCTATTCCTTGCCGTGGGCACCGTCAAGACCCACATCCACAACATCCTGGTCAAAACCGAACAGCAAAACCGCACGACGCTCATCCTCCACTTTTGGAAGCGATAACCTGCCAAAAAGGGACAGGTTTATTTTGGCA
>UQPT01000047.1:0-16392 GCA_900543045.1 uncultured Collinsella sp. | reverse complement strand
CCGAGCGTGCGAAGGCCGAGGAGGCCGCCGCGAACGTCGCCCCCGCGCCCAAGCCCGCCGCCGCGAAGCCCGCGCCCACCGCACCTAAACCTCAGCCTAAAAAGGTCGCTCGTTCCAAGTCCGTCGAGCCCAAGCCGAGCCGTGACGAGATGACCTTTGCCCAGCGCATGGTTACCTCCAAGGAGCCTACGGGCGAGAACGAGATCCCTGGCATGGCGCCGGCTCAAAAAATCATCATTGTCCTTGCCCTCATCGCGTTTGTCATCTTTATGGGCTACACGATCCTGACCAGCATGGGCCTGCTCTAGCCCATTCGCGTTGGGTGCCATGCCCGAACACTCTGCCCTTTTCCAACCCTCAACCTCTGCACAACGCATCCGAAAGGTCGCCCCATGGCTTTGACCGACATCTCGCATCCCACCGACATTGCAATGCTCACCGATCTGTACGAGCTCACTATGGCCCAGGGCCTGTGGGAGAGCGGCAAGGCCAATGAGCAGGGTTGTTTTACCGCGTTTTACCGCGACCATCCTTTTGGCAGCGCCTATGCCGTCATGTGCGGCACCGCCGAACTGCCCGAGCTGGTCGAGAATCTGCGCTTTACGCCCGAGGACATCGACTACCTCGCCTCGCTCCAGGCCCCGGCCGGCGGCGCGATGTTCAAGCCTGGATTCCTCGACTACCTGCGCGATTTTCGTGCGCATGTAAACATCGACGCCGTGCCCGAGGGCGAGCTCGTCTTTCCGCGCGAGCCCATGGTTCGCGTCACCGGCCCCGCGCTGGAGTGCCAGCTGCTTGAGACGGCGCTGCTCAACATCGTTGGGTTCCAGACGCTTGTCGCCACCAAGACGGCGCGCGTGGTGCTGGCGGCGGACGGCCGTCCCGTTGCCGAGTTTGGCCTGCGCCGCGCTCAGGGTCCCGATGGCGGCTTGGCCGTCGCGCGCGCGAGCTACGTTGCCGGCTGCTCCTCTACGTCCAATGTGCTCGCCGGCCGCCGCTACGGTATTCCCGTCTTTGGCACGCATGCGCACAGCTGGGTGATGAGCTTCGATTCCGAGCTCGAGGCCTTCCGCGCCTTTGCCAAGTCGAGCCCCAAGAACTGTACGCTGCTCATCGACACCTATGACGTGCGCGAGGGCTGTGAACATGCCATTACGGTTGCCAAGGAGATGGAAGCGGTGGGCGAGCGCCTGTCGGCCATTCGCATCGACTCCGGCGACCTCGCCAAGCTCTCCAAGTATGTGCGCGGCCGTTTTGATGCCGAGGGCCTGCCCTATGTGGGGATCTCGGTTTCTAACGATTTGGATGAGTACACGATTCAGTCGCTGCTCGACCAGGGCGCGCCCATCGACAGCTTTGGCGTGGGTACCAAGCTTGCGACCTGCTATGACCAGCCAGCGCTGGGCGGCGTGTACAAGCTTTCCGCCCGCCGTGCGAGCGAGGCAGATCCATGGACGCCGGTGGTCAAGCTCTCTGAGCAGCCATACAAGCGCACGATCCCGGGTGTGCAACGCGTGCGCCGTTATTACGACGGCTTTGGCGGCCCGGTCTGCGACATGATCTACGACGAGGACCATCTGGCGGGGGAGGGCGCCGCGCGCGGCAATACCCTTGTGGCCGTGAACGATGCCGCCCTGGTGACCGACGTGTCCGAACTTGAGTATCGCGAGCTGCTGGTGCCGATCGTGCGCGATGGCAGTGCGGTGGCTCCACGTGAGAGCATCCAGGACGCGCGCGAGCGCTGTGCTTGGGCGCTCGACCATCTGGACGCAGCTTTCAAGCGCTTCTTGTACCCGCAGACCTATGTGGTGGGTATGGAGCAGGGCCTGGCTCAGGTGCGCGACGAGCTCGTGCGCAAGAACATGGCCGCGGCCTCTGCCTTTCCCTGGGCTCACTAATTCCTTGGGCGGTAGGGGCGAGTCACGCTTCCCTTGCCGCCGGCTCGGCCGTTCGCTGAACAGTTGATTGGTTTGACGTATGACGACTTCTTATAAAACGATGGTGGTAAAGATCGGTTCGTCCACGGTGGTGGGCGCCGACGGCAAGGTCAACCGCGCCTTTATCGGCGGGCTTGCCGACCAGGCCGCAGCGCTGCGCGAGCTTGGCTGGCGCCTGATCGTGGTGAGCTCGGGCGCCATTGCCTGCGGCTATCCCGTGCTGGGCTTCGACCGTAAGCCGGTCGGCGACCTGCCGAGCCTGCAGGCCTGCGCCTCGGCCGGTCAGTGCATCATCTCGTCGGCCTACGACGAGGAGTTCCATGCGCGCGACCTGCTCACCTCGCTCGTGCTGCTCACGCGTCACGACACGGAGCGCCGCACGTCCTACCTGCACGCGCGCGACGCCCTGCTTCGCCTTGTGGAGCTTGGCGTGGTGCCGGTCGTCAACGAGAACGATACCGTCACCGTCGATGAGATCAAGTTTGGCGACAACGACACGCTGGCGGCGCTTGTGAGCTGCCTGGTTTCTGCCGATCTGTGCGTGACGCTCTCGGACATCGATGGCCTCTACACCGCCAATCCGCATGAGGATCCGACGGCCGAGTTTATCCCGGTCGTGCATAAGATCGATGCCAAGATTATCGCCTCGGCGGGCGATTCTTCCACATCGGTGGGTACGGGCGGCATGATCACCAAGATTCGCGCGAGCCGCATTCTCATGACGGCGGGCATTCAAAGCGTGATTTGCTCGGGCGAGGAGCCCGATGCGCTCGTGCGTCTGGCCCGCGGCGAGAGCGTGGGTACGCTGTTCGATCCGCCGGCGGAGCGCCTGGACATTGCGCCGCGCAAGTTGTGGATTGCACTGGGCGACAAGGCGCACGGCTCGGTGACGGTCGATGACGGCGCTGCGAAGGCGCTGGTCAGCCGCGGATCGTCGCTGCTCGCGGTGGGTATTCGCGAGGTCGATGGCCAGTTTGCCGAGGGCGATGTGCTCGACGTGTGCGACCCGAGCGGCATGGTTGTCGCCCGTGGTATCGCCGAGGCCGATTCGGACGTGCTGGAGCTTGCAGCCGGCCGCCGCCAGGACCAGATTGCCAGCAACCGCCTGCTCGCAGACCTGGCCGAGAAGCCCGCGATCCATAGGGACAACTTGATAGTGTTCGCCTAACCAATTGACGCTGCAAACGCCCCTAAGCGGCAATCTGACGTTCAATCGTCGGTCGCGTACCAAAGTACGCTTCCCTCCTCTTTCACGTCACCTTGCTCGCTCAGGGGCGTTTTCGCTGACTTATGCTCAACCTGCGACGCTTTCGTGGCCCTAAGTAGTCATCGGGGACGTTCTTGTTTGACTAGTCATTTAAGAACGTTCCCAATGACTATTCGGATTGCTAATTTGTGCGGGTTGTGGTTTTGCGACCTGCTGAAATTTGAGATACTGTACAACTGTACGTTAACTCATCTTCGTAGTATATTGCTACCCGCAAAACTCAGCACCATTGTGCCGCGAGGCACTAAAGCGCCTACGTACAATGGTTGTCGATAGTACGATTCGATTCAACGACAGGATGGATGGTCTAAGCGTGAGTCTCGGCAGCAAACTATCCAACGCAAAGGTATCCTTTGCGATCTTTAAGCGTGACATCAAGCGATTGCTCGTGAACCCCGTCGCCTTGGTGGTTACCCTCGGCGTGTGTGTTATTCCCTCGCTGTATGCCTGGTACAACATCGTGGCAAACTGGGATCCGTACGGAAACACCCAGGGCATCAAGATTGCTATCGCCAACAACGACCAGGGAACCCAAAACGACCTGGTGGGCGAGCTCAATGCGGGCGACCAGGTCGTCGATCAGCTCAAGGAAAACGATCAGCTGGGCTGGACCTTCGTCGATTCGGCCGCCGATGCCAAAGAGGGCGTCGAGAGTGGTGAGTACTATGCGGCCATCGTAATCCCCAAGAACTTCTCAGATAACCTGGTCTCGATGCTCGACGGCAATTACCATCAGCCCAAGCTCACGTACTACGTCAACGAGAAGAAGAGCGCTATTGCGCCCAAGGTCACCGACACTGGCGCCAATACCATCGAGGAGCAGATCAACTCGGAGTTTGTCTCCACGGTGGGCGAGACCGTCGCGGGCATTGCTAAAGATGCTGGCATCGACCTTAAAGACAAGGCGACCCAGACCCGGGATTCGCTGGCGGGCTCGGTGTCCGAGGCGTCTGATACCCTGGGCGAAGTACGCGATTCCATCGGCGACATGAACACCGCCATCGACAAGACGAGCAGCTCGATTGCTTCGGCCGATGCTGCGCTGGCGGGCCTGCAGGGGCAGGCGCCCTCTCTAACGCAGGCGATCTCCCAGGGCAACGACCTGCTGGGCGAGGCTCGCGCCACGGCGGGCAACTCTATCACCTCGCTCTCCAAGGCACTCTCGGAAGGTAGCCTTGCACTCACCAAGACGTCAGCCTCCGCGAACGCTGCGATTGGCAAGCTAACGGGTACGGTCACATCTACGACCACCCGCATCGACAACTCGCTCGAGTCTCTCCAGGCGACGATCGATCACAATAAGGTCGTTATCGGACACTTGGAGATTCTCGTTAATGACGCGTCGACAGGTTCCGAGGAAATTGACGCGCGCATTGTATCGACCATCGATTCGCTTCGCGAGCAAAACCAGAAGCTGCAGAGCATCAAGGATGGCCTTTCTGCACAGTCGAGCGCCATGGCAAACGACGCTACGGCAATCTCGAACGCGAGCAACGCACTCAACGCGGCAATTCAGACCGGTACGGCTAACCTCGGTCAGGCTCAGACCGATCTGGGTCAGAACGCACTTCCGAAGGCTTCGAGCGCGCTTGATTCCTTTGCCGCCGTTTCGGGCGATTTGACCGGCATTGTGTCGGGTATGACCCCCACGATAGCGAGCGCGCGCGGCACGCTGGCGCAGCTCGACGCCACGCTCAAGCAGGCAAAGACCACGCTATCCCAAACCGACGCCTCCCTTGCCAAGGTTCAGGACAAGCTCGCGACCGCCGCCAATGACATTGCGGCGCTGCGGACCTCTGAGTCTATGGGCGAGTTAGCCGACCTCATGGACGTCGACGTCAATGACGTGGCAGATTTCATGGCATCTCCGGTTGAGCTGACGTCCAAGTCAATCTATCCGGTCAAGAGCTTTGGCTCGGGCATCGCGCCCTTCTACACCAATCTGGCGCTGTGGGTAGGCGGCTATGTGCTCATCGCTATCTATAAACTCGAGGTCGACCGCGAGGGCATCGGTAGCTTTACGGCGCGTCAGGGCTACTTTGGCCGCTGGCTGCTGCTGGTGATCCTGGGCGCGTTCCAGGCCATTATCGTTACGGTGGGCGACCTGGTCATTGGCGTTCAGTGCGTCAATCCGCTGCTTTTTGTACTGGGCGGCATCGCTATTTCGTTCACCTACGTCAACATCATCTATGCGCTGTCCACCACGTTTAAGCATATCGGTAAAGCCATTGGCGTCATCCTCGTCATTGTGCAGATCCCCGGCTCGTCGGGCATGTATCCCATCGAGATGATGCCCGGCTTCTTCCAATGGCTGCATCCGCTGCTGCCCTTCACTTATGGCATCAACCTGCTGCGCGAGACCGTCGGTGGCATGTATTCGTTCAACTACCTGTTCAACCTGTGCATCCTGGGCGTGTTCCTTGCCATCGCGCTCTTTATCGGTCTGCAGCTGCGCCCGTTGCTGCTCAACCTCAATCTGCTCTTTGATAAGCAGCTTTCCACGACGGGTCTGATGATCTGCGAGTCCAACGACCTACCGCGCCAGCGCTATTCGCTGCGCACGGCCATGCGCGTCATGCTCGATTCGGATTCGTACCGTCGCGAGCTGCTCGATCATGCCGTGGCGTTTGAGCATCGCTACCCGTACTACATCAAGGGCGGTTTTGCCGCCGTGGTAGGCGTGCAGGTTCTGCTCTTTGTGCTTTCGACGGTGCTCGATATCGACAATAACGGCAAGATCATCCTACTCGTTATCTGGATCATTTCGGTTATCGCCATCTGCGGCTGGCTCATCAACATCGAGTACATCCGTGCGAGCCTTAATACCCAGATGCGTATCTCGGCGCTTTCGGACGAGGATCTTCGCCGCGAGATGCGCGAGCACACGGCTGCCATCCCTGCTGCCCGTCGCATGTTTGGTCTCAACGCCAGCGAGCGGGGCACCAAGGACAGCGAACAGCCCACGAGCCGTCTGCCGCATATCGGTGCGCATCGTAAATCTCAGGGCAGCGACAGCACAGCTACAAATGATGGAGATACCACCCCGCTTGGCAAGCACTCTAAAGGAGGTGAGGCATAAATGAAAAACATCCTGCACCTGTTTAAGCGTGATGTCCAAAACGTGTCTCGCTCCGTGATCGGCTTGATTGTCGTGATGGGCCTCATTATCGTGCCGTGCCTGTACGCGTGGTTTAACATCGCCGGCAGCTGGGATCCGTACGGCAATACCGGCAACCTTAAGATTGCAGTGGTCAACACCGATGAGGGCTACGAGAGCGATCTGATTCCCGTCGAGGTCAACGTGGGTGAAAACGTGACGGCGACCCTGCGCGGTAACGAGAACTTTGACTGGGTCGTCCTCAACGACCGCGATAAGGCGATTGAGGGCGTTAAGTCGGGCACATACTATGCCGCCGTCGTTATCCCCAAGACGTTTAGCGCCGACATGATGACGCTTTTCTCGACCAACGTGAAGCACGCCGACATCGAGTTCTACGAAAACCAGAAGGCTAACGCCATCGCCCAGATCGTGACCGAAAAGGGTTCGAGCGCCGTCCAGAGCCAGGTGAATGAGACCTTTACCAAGACCATCACGACCATCGGCCTTAAGACCGTGTCCAGCCTGCTCGACTATATGAGCACCGACCAGGTGAGCAACTTTATCGCCAATCTTTCCTCTACGCTGGGCGATTCGGTCGAGGACCTGCAGGACGTTCAGGCGAGCGCGACGTCGCTCGCGGGCATTTTGAGCTCTACGTCCGATTCACTGACATCGGCGGGCGGCATGCTCAAGCAGACGGGCACTGTTGATGAGTCGACGAAGCAGCTGATGGAGCACGCAAAGAACGGTGTGAGCGATTCCGAGGAAGCGCTAAAGGCAGCCAACGGCGCCATCAACACCGCGATCGACGGAAGCGCGGGCTCATTCGACAACGTGTCCACCGAGCTTGCGAAGGCGTTTGACGCCGCGAACCAGCATGTCGACGTTACGGTGACCCAGCTCAACAAAGCCGCGTCGGCACTCGAATCGCGTGCCAACGATATCGATGACGTGGCTAACCAGCTTCGCAGTTTTGCCGAGCAGGTGAGTGACGAAAAGCTCCAGGACAGTCTTAAGTCTGTGGCGACATCGCTGGGCAGGATCGCGACGGAGTATCGCAACAACGCCAAGGACCTGAAGGCAACCGCAAAGTCCCTCTCGGACAGCATGGCAGAGGTTAACAAGTCGCGTGCCGAGGTCGATCAGGCAATCGCGGATGCCAAGGCTGGTATCTCGGGCGCCAAGACTGACTACGACTCTACGTTTTCGGTCAAGGCCAAAGAACTCAAGAAGACTATTTCGGGCGTTTTGGATTCGCTCAACGGTATCTCGGGCGATCTGGATAGTGCCGTAGACGGTCTGACCGACGCATCCGGTTCGCTGGCAAAGGGCCTCTCCAAGGCTGCAAAGCTGGTCAACAAAGCTTCCGATCAGCTGGGTGAGGCGTCGGACAAGATTAGCGCTTTCAAGGACGAGCTCGACGGTGCCCTTATGTCGGACGATCTGGCCACGATCAAGACGATGATCGGCAACGACCCCGATGGCCTCGCCGCGTCGCTTTCCGGCCCCGTCGCGCTCGACCGCAAGCCGGTCTATCCGATCCGCAACTACGGTTCGGCCATGGCGCCGTTCTACACGATTCTGTCGCTGTGGGTCGGCTCGATCGTACTGGCGGCCATGATGAAGGTCTCGGTTGACGATGAGCTCATCAACGAGCTCATCCCCGTGCGCCTGCACGAGATCTACCTGGGTCGCTACCTGTTCTTTGGCGGTTTGGCCCTGCTGCAGGCGACGCTCGTGTGCGCGGGCGACATCCTGTTCTTTGGCATTCAGTGCGACAACCCACTGCAGTTTGTGCTGGCGGGCTGGGTTGCGAGTCTCGTGTTCTCCAATATCGTCTACACGCTTACGGTGTCGTTTGGCGATATCGGCAAGGCGCTCGCTGTCGTGCTGTTGGTCATGCAGGTCGGCGGTTCGGGCGGCACGTTCCCCATCGAGATGACCGGCCCTGTGTTCCAGGCGATCTATCCGTTCCTGCCGTTTACCCACGGCATCAACGCCATGCACGCTGCCATGGCCGGTGCCTACCATATGGAGTACTGGATTGAGCTGGGTATTCTGGCGAGCTATCTGATTCCGTCGCTGGCCCTGGGCGTCGTCTTCCGCCGCCCGGTCATCAAAGCCAACGACTGGATCATCGAAAAGCTGGAGAGTACTAAATTAATCTAGCGCAACAATGTAAACGCTGATGCTGCGGCAATGTCAGCGAGCGAGCCGCATTTGCGCCAAGGTGACGTGAAATGAAAGGGCGCTGACCTTTTGGTCGCGCCCTTGAAATTGAACGTCAGATTGGCGTGAATGCGGCTCGTGCAGCGTCGGCCGGTCCGCCGTTCGGTAGAACGGCGGAACAAAACGCTTTAGCGGGGTGAATTGCACGGGCTGCTTGGTTGTTGCTACAGTAGCGGGGCGTGCCGGGGGTCCGGCGCGTCCCGTTTTTATTTGACCATGAGGCGGCACGCAGCCATACGCGTGCGGACACCACGCCCAGTTTGAGTGTGAGGATGTTCCATGGCCCAATACGCTGCCAACGAAATTGAAAACATGCCCGATAGCCCTGTTGCTCGCGAGGACCTGGGTGCGGGCGGCACCTCCCGTGGTGCCGGCGCACGCTCACCGTTGTTCTGGAAAGTTCTACTGCTTTCGGTGGCGATTATCTGGGGCTACTCCTTTACCACTATGAAGGACGCACTCGACACCATTCCGGTGTTCGAGCTGGTCTATGTTCGCTTTCTCCCGGCATCACTGGTTATGTTTGCAATTTTCCATAAGCGCATCATCGCTCATTTCAATGCCCGCAACCTGATCGTCGGGCTTGGCATGGGTGCGCTCATGTGGGGTGCCTACGGTTTGCAGACGATCGGCCTGGCACAGACCACGGCGGGCAAGAGCGCTTTTTTGACCGGCACGTATTGCATCCTTGTGCCGTTTGCAAGCTATGTCCTGAGCGGTGAAAAGCTTACCCGGTATAACCTGGGTGCAGCGTTGTTGTGCCTGGCGGGTATTGGCCTGGTAGCGCTCGATAGCGTCGAGTTCAATGCCGGCGATGTTATTACCTTGGGCGGCGCGATCTTCTTCGCCATCCAGATGACGGTGACTGCCAAGTACGGTCGCAAGATGGACATCAACGTCATCACGTTTTGGATGTTTGTGGGCAATGGCGTTTTGAGTTTAATCACGTCGCTGCTATTCGAGAGTCAGGCGCCTCTGTCCGTGTGGACGCCGAGTTTTATCGGCGTGATGGTCTTCCTCTCGGTGGGCTGCACGTGCGTGGCACTGCTCGTCCAAAACGTCGGTCTGGCGCACGTCCCGGCCTCGACGGGCTCGCTGCTCCTTTCGATGGAGTCCCCTTCGGGCGTGTTGTTTTCGGTGCTGCTGATGGGGGAGGCGCTCACCTCGCGCCTGCTTTCCGGCTTTGCGCTCATCTTTTTGTCGATTATCTTGAGCGAGACGCATTTCGATTTCTTGCGCCGAAAATCACACCCGCAATTGTAAACAACTTGTTGCGCCGCCCTCCCGGGGCGGCATTTTTTATGCCATGCCCTTACAGTTGTACCTTGCACTTTACGCTGTAAAAGTGCGTGCTGCAAAAACGTTACTGGAGGGCATCTATGGCATCAGCTCTGTCCGATCTTCAACCGCAACCAGCGCCTCAGGCTACCGCAGCGGCGCAGACCGCTATCGGCGATGGTCTGGTCAAAGAAGCCCAGGCATTTGCCGGTGAGCTTGCCGCATGGCGCCACGATCTCCATCAGACGCCCGAGCTCGGTAACAATCTTCCGCAGACGTCTGCCTATATCCAGGCACGTCTGGACGAGATGGACATCCCCCATACCACGCTTGTCGACGGCTCCTGTGTTGTTGGCCTGATCGGTGCCGGTGCGGCCGCGGCTGCTCAGGGCAATGGTACGTGCGCGGACGAGCAAACCGGTACGGTTATCATGCTTCGCGGCGACATGGATGCCCTGCCCGTTGTCGAGGAATCGGGCGAGCCTTTCGCTTCCACCAACGGCTGCATGCACGCTTGTGGCCACGATATGCATGCGACGGCGCTGCTCGGCGCGGCCCGTTTGCTCAAGGCCCGCGAGGCCGAGCTTGTCGACGCCAATGCCACCGTCAAACTGCTGTTCCAGCCGGGTGAGGAGACCTTTGAGGGAGCCCGCGCTGCCATCGCCGATGGCCTGCTGCAGAACCCGCGCCCCCAAGCTGCCTTTGCCATGCACGTCAACAGCCAATCGCCGCTCGGCCTGGTGCTCTATGGGAGCCCGGCGCTTTCGGGCGTGTACGGTTTCCGCATCACGCTGCAGGGCAAGGGCGGCCATGGCTCGAGCCCCGAGATCTGCATCGACCCCATCACGGCCGGCGTCCATGTGCACCTGGCGCTCCAGGAGCTTATCTCCCGCGAGGTGCCAGCGGCCAAGGAAGTCGCACTTACCGTTGGTAAGTTCGCTGGCGGCTTGGCGGCCAACGTCATCCCCGACACCTGTGTGCTCGAGGGAACGCTGCGCGGCTTCGATGTCGAGCTCATGACTCATCTCAAGGAGCGCATCGCGGAGGTCGTCAACGGCGTTGCCGCAACATATCGTACGCCGGCAGCCATCGAGACGCTTTCGGACGTTCCGCCGCTCGTGCTCGACAGCGATATGACCCAGGCCTCGCTTGGTTACGTGGGCGCGGTGCTGCCCAAGGCTGCCTTCCTGCCGCTATTCCACGCCATGGCGAGCGAGGACTTCGCGCTTATCTCGAGCGAGATTCCGAGTGCGTACTTTACCGTGGGCGCGGCCGTGACCGATACGGACGAGCATTTTGCCCAGCATCATCCCAAGGCGCGCTTTAACGATGCCGAGCTTCCTCTCGGCGCCGCGGCTTATGCCGCCGTCGCTTTGGGCTACATCGCCGATCATCGGTAGCACCCAATCTTGCTACTCGTTTGTTTAAAAAAGGAACAGTATGTCCCAGCAACGTAAATTTTTCCCCGGCTGGCTCGTGGTGGCCTCTGGCTTCGTGATCATGGCCACGTGCTACACGATTTTCGTCAACTGCATGAGCCTGTTCCAGCCGTTGATCGTCAGCGACCTGGGCATTTCCCTTGCGCAGTACACCATCTCCAACGCCCACGATCGCTGCGTCTAAGCAGTTTGGCATGGCCGACCTGGGTAAGGTCACGGGCACCATTACCTCGCTCGAGATGGTCGGCGGCACCGTGGGCGCCATTGTCTCGGGCGTGCTGTTCGATGTCACGGGCTCCTTTGCGAGCACCTGGATTGTGTGCCTGGCGTGCTCCGTGGTCATGCTTGTGTTCCTGCTAGCATCCGAGCCTATCGCCGCCAAGTTGCGCGCGAGCGTGGCGGGGGAGTAGATAGGCCAAAGCGCATTGCCGCTTGTCCGCTTCGTCCGTGGCTACCGCGGCGGCGCATCTGGCCGAACGAGCCCCCATACCCTCGTTCGGTCAGACGCGCCGCCGCTGTATGTGTTTGTGCCGTATAATGACCGTTACCTATGACGCGATACAAAAGAAAGGTGTTTGCCCATGCAGGCACAGAAGGCGGAGGGAACCCGCGACCTTATCGGCGCCGAGATGCGCGCCTGGCAAAAGATGCAGCAGATTGCGGCCGGCGTGTTCGAGCCGTTTGGTTTTAAGCCCATCGAGACGCCCGCCATCGAGCAGGTGGACGTGTTTGTCCACGGTATCGGCCAGTCGACCGACGTCGTGCGCAAGGAGATGTTCCGCGTGTTTAGCGGCGCCAACCTGGAGCGCGTCTTTACCGAAGGCACCGACACCAAGCTTAAGCCCAAGCAGCGCCTGGCCCTTCGTCCCGAGGGCACGGCCGGTGTGGTGCGCGCCGTCGTGGAGAACAACCTGGTGCCCCAGGGCTCCACGCCGTTTAAGGCTTATTACGCCGAGGCCATGTTCCGTGGCGAGCGTCCCCAGAAGGGTCGCCTGCGCCAGTTCCACCAGGTGGGCATCGAGTGGCTCGGCGCTCCCGATCCGGCGGCAGACGCCGAGTGCATCATCATGCTCATGGAGTTCTACAAGCGCCTGGGCTTCGACCTTTCCAAGCTCCGTCTGCTTATTAACTCGATGGGCGATGCGCAGTGCCGTCCGGCATACCGCGAGCAGGTCAAGCAGTTTATCCTCGATCACGCCGACGAGATATGTGATGAGTGCCGCGAGCGCGCCGAGCTCAACCCGTTGCGCGCCTTCGACTGCAAGAACGACCATTGCCGCGAGATCATGGCCGACGCCCCGCTGATGGGCGACAACCTGTGCGACGAGTGCCGCGAGCACTACGAGCAGGTCAAGCGCTATCTGGATGCCGCCGGTATCGAGTATGTCGAGGATCCCACCCTGGTGCGCGGCCTGGACTACTACACTCGTACCGTCTTTGAGGTCGAGGCTCCCGGTGCCGGTGTCGGCTCCATCGGTGGCGGCGGTCGCTATGACGGCTTGGTCGAGCTCGAGGGCGGCAAGCCCACGGCCGGCGTCGGCTTCGCCGTCGGTTTTGAGCGCGCCCTGCTGGCCCTGCAGGCCTTTGGCAGCGACCTGGGCGCCGATGAGACCCCGTGCGTCTACGTTGCCAACGCCGGCAAGGATCTGCGTCAGAACGTCTTTGCCATCACGCAGGAGCTTCGCTCCGCAGGCATCGTGACCGAGGCCGACTACCAGGGTCGTTCGCTCAAGGCCCAGTTTAAGCAGGCCGACAAGGTGGGCGCCAAGCTCATCCTGGTCCTGGGTGGCGACGAGCTTGCCGCCGGCAAGGTCAAGGTGCGCGACATGCAGAGTCACGACGAGGTTCTCGTCGATTTGGCCAACGTGGTCGAGGCGGTTCGCGAGCGCCTGTAACGCATGTTTTTTTGAGCTGCGGGCCTGCTAACGTGCCCTGCTCATGGAGAGCGATTGTTACGGGGGTGTTTCGCTTTTATGCGGAATGCCCCCGTTTGCATATGCCGTCCACCGAGAAATACGACCATTTGGGGCAAAAACCCTTGCAATGCAGAAAATACTTTTGTGTGGTAAAGCGCAATCAGCTCCGAAAGTTTTTGCCGAGTGCCTATAATGGATACCGCATGTTACGTGCATAGAAGGAGGAATGGGAGGAAACGTGGCTGAGAACCTAAGCAACCAGTCTGTACCCGAAGCCGCGGCGCGCGTCGCTGCCGTGGTCAACCGCCTCGTTAACCGAATCGGCTCGAATGCCGAGTCCAAGGAGCGTCTCGCCGAGATCGAGATCCCCGAGGAGCTGCGCGACAATCTGGCGCTGTTCTTGCGCCTGGAGCGCCGTGTGCTTAGCGAGTATGATCCCGAGATCGCGGACCTGTTCGACAAGATTTTGACAGCCGAGATTGTGGCCAATGCCGGAAACCCCGGCACCCGTGCTGCCGACGAGTCCGTCGACGAGCAGGGCGTGCCCACTGCCGACGAGCCCACCGCCGTGGCGTTTCGCGAAGTCGTCGATCTGATCGACAGCCTGCCGCTCGATAAACAGCAGGTTATCGTCCGCGCCTTTACGAGCTTCTTCCATCTGGCAAACCTGTCGGAGGAGAATTACCGTGTGGCGCAGCTGCGCGAGCGCGAGGCCGGTGCGTCGAGCGATACCGAGGTCGATCCCGCCAACGAACTCACCGTCGCCTATCACCAGTTGGTAAACGAGATGGGTGTCGAGGGTGCCAACGAGCTGCTCGGCAAGCTTGAGTTCCACCCTGTCTTTACCGCACATCCCACCGAAGCCCGTCGCAAGGCCGTCGAGGGCAAGATTCGCCGTATCTCCAACCTGCTGGAGGAGCGTCCGCGTCTGGGCGGCTCCGACCTGGTGGAGAACGAGCGCCATATGCTGCAGGAGATTGACGCCCTGGTGCGTACGAGCCCCATCGCGCTCAAGAAGCCCACGCCGGTCGAGGAAGCCGATACCATCATCGACATCTTCGATAACACGCTGTTCGACGTCATTCCCGTCATCTATCGTCGTTTTGACGACTGGGTGCTGGGCGACAAGGCCGGTACCGTGCCGCCGCTGTGCCCGGCGTTCTTCCATCCCGGCAGCTGGATCGGTTCCGACCGCGACGGTAACCCGAACGTCACCGCCAAGGTGAGCCGTGAGGTCGCCGCCAAGTACTTCACCCACATGGTGCTCAAGCTCGAGGACAAGTGCCGCCGCATCGGCCGCAACCTCACGCTCGAGGCCACCTACAGCAAGCCGTCTGCCGAGCTCATCAACCTGTGGAACCATCAGGTCGAGATGAGCACCCAGTACACGGCACGCGCCGAGCTGATCTCCGAGCACGAGCCGCATCGCGCCGTCATGCTCGTCATGGCCGACCGTCTGAACGCCACCGTGCGCCGTATTACCGACACTATGTACCACAGCGCCGATGAGTTCCTGGAGGATCTGCGCGTCGTCCAGCGCTCGCTGGCTGCCTGCGGTGCCGTCCGTGCCGCCTACGGCCCGGTCCAGACCATCATCTGGCAGGTCGAGTCCTTCGGCTTCCATATGGTCGAGATGGAGTTCCGTCAGCACTCCGTGGTACATGCCCGCGCCCTCAAGGATATCCACGAGAACGGTATCCATGGCGACCTGCAGCCCATGACGCGCGAGGTCATCGACACCTTCCGCGCTATCGGCTCCATCCAAAAGCGTTACGGCAAGAAGATGGCGCACCGCTACATCATCTCGTTCACCAAGAGTGCCCAGCATGTGGCCGACGTCTTCGAGCTTGCCCACCTGTCTTTCGCACACGAAGAGGATGTCCCCGAGCTCGACGTGATCCCGCTGTTTGAGCAGCTCGAGGACCTCGAGGGCTGCGTCGACGTGCTCGACCAGATGCTTACGCTGCCCGTGGTGCAGAAGCGCCTTGCCCAGACCAACCGCCGCATGGAGGTCATGCTGGGCTATTCCGACTCCTCCAAGGATGCCGGTCCTACCACGGCCATGCTCGCGCTGCACTCCGCGCAGGAGCGCATTGCCAAGTGGGCCGAGAAGAACGATATCGACCTGGTGCTCATGCACGGTCGCGGCGGTGCCGTGGGCCGTGGCGGCGGTCCGGCCAACAAGGCCGTGCTGGCGCAGCCCAAGGGTTCGGTCAACTGCTTCTTTAAGCTCACCGAGCAGGGCGAGGTCATCTTTGCCCGTTACGGCAACCGCACGCTGGCTCAGCGCCATGTTGAGTCCGTTGCCGCCGCAACGCTTTTGCAGTCGGCTCCGAGCGTCGAGAAGACCAACACCGAGACCACGCAGAAGTTCTGGGATATGGCCGAGAAGCTCAACGTAGTAAGCCATGAGCGCTATCTGGACCTGCTGAACACTGAGGACTTTACACCGTGGTTCTCGACCGTGACGCCGCTGACCGAGGTCGGTCTGCTGCCGATTGGCTCGCGCCCGGCCAAGCGCGGTCTGGGTGCCAAGTCGCTCGACGACCTGCGTACCATTCCGTGGATCTTCAGCTGGAGCCAGGCGCGCATTAACCTGGCCGCTTGGTACGGCCTGGGCACCGCCTGCGAGCAGTTTGGCGACCTTGACCAGCTCAAGGCTGCCTACCAGGAGTGGCCGTTCTTCCGCACCTTTATCGACAACATCGAGATGTCGATCGCCAAGACCGACCAGCGCATCGCCAAGATGTACCTGCACCTGGGCGATCGCCAGGATTTGTCCGAGAAGGTCTTCACCGAGATGCAGCTCACGCGTAAGTGGGTCCTTGCCATCGTCGGTGACGAGTGGCCGTTGCAGCGTCGCCGCGTGCTCGGCTGCGCCGTCCGCGTGCGTAACCCCTACGTCGACGCCCTGTCCATCGCCCAGGTCCGCGCCCTTCGCGAGGTGCGCATGAACCAGGACGAGATGGCCGAGGAGAAGAAGGCCGAGTACATGAGCCTGATTCTTTCGACTGTGACCGGCGTCTCGGCAGGATTGCAAAACACGGGGTAATCGATAGCCCTGCGGCTCTCACCGGGACCCGATGGGTTTCCCTCTGAATGCGTCCTCGCACTTGAAGCCCCCTTATCCTGCTCCTTCGGAGCTGCGGATAAGGGGGCTTCGTGCTGCGGAATGCATTCAGAGGGAAACCCATCGGGTCCCTTCGTCCTCGGTCTTCAGGGATTG
>UQPT01000046.1:0-17159 GCA_900543045.1 uncultured Collinsella sp. | reverse complement strand
TTCATGCAGCAGGGGCTCTCAATGTTTTTATGTCCTGCTCATATCGTCTCTGCCGGCACTCGGGGACACTCCTTGCGGATTTGCGAGCAATTTGCTCGTTTGTCGACGTGCGGGTGTTCATTTGTCGACTTCTTGGGCTGTGGTCACCTGTTGTTTCTGTGGTGGCTGCGGGCATCTGGCTCAAAAGGGCGGGTTGGCCGTCGATGTTTACCTGCGGTTTTGTTGCGGCGCGCATTTTCGGTCAAGCTTTTCGTCAAGTGTTTGGTCAGCATCTGGTTTGCAGCCGGAGGCCTTTTTTGCCCGCGCTGGTCGTGGCTGCCCACTCTCCTCGTAAGCTCAAATTGAGGTCCATCAGTTTGAGGAGGATGCCATGACTGACCACGCTTTTGACCGAGCAGAGCTGGCTGAAGCCGTCGGCAACGATATTGCCGACATGGCTCACTTTTGGATGCTGCGGAAGTTTCAATTCCTGGAGCCGGCGCGCGAACAGTTCGAGGTCATTGTCGACCCGTGGCTCAGCTATTGCGAGGGGCCTTCTCAAAACGAAATCATGGCCTACAACATGGCGTTTACCGATTGGCTGCTCTTCGAGCGCCCCTATCGCCATGGCAAAACGCTGCTCGAGCTATATGTTGACGAGCCGCCGGCATCGCTTTCGCCTGCCTCGCTCAAGCGGCTCGAGCAGGTACGCGACACGCAGTATTTCTCGCGCTTTGGCATTTTGGACAAGAATCCTGCGTCCGGCATGGTCGTGCTGAAGGACACGCGCACCGATCATCGCTTTGATGTCTACGACCCGCATATCGTGCGGAAGGAGCATTGGAACGACGGCGCGATTGCAGTGCGCCTCGCCTGCGTCGACGATGTCTGGCTTACGGCGGGACAGCTCTACCTGTATGACATCGCGCGCCTGAACGACACGGCGGTCGACGGGCCGGGTGCGGTGCATCCCGAGGACCTGCAGGACGGCTTTGACACCTCGTGCATCAGCTTCTTCTTGCGTCTGGTCCGCGACATCATGGGCGCCCAGGGGCGTTACGTAAAGTCGCTCAATATTTACGAGCAAGAATGGGAGTAGGGGATGGGCGGTTGTCGCCTGCCTCGCCTTCTGCCCTTTTGTCTCGATCTGTAACGTTTGGGGACAAAAACCAGTCTATCTGTTACAGATCGAGACGAATGCTTGGGCGCCGCTGGTTTGTCTAAATCTGTAACGTTTAGGGGCCTGGAGAACGTCTTACTGTTACAGATCAAGAGGTTTGTCGGTGGAGGCAACGGTGACGATGGTCCATTTGTCCGATGTGGTGGTGATGGAAGTGTCTAATACCGTTTTCAAGCACAAGCATACGACTCGCAACACGTTGGCGCGGAATAGGATGCTCGCGCGACTCACGGAGGCGACCGAGCAAGGTGCGCTGCTCGCAACGCATGACAATGCCGAGCTCATGTGGCTGCGGCGTCATGTTGGAACCGACGATATCGCGGAACCCGAGCCGTATTTGTTCTTCTTTCAACATGATTGGGGTGTGCTGACGCCGGCGGAGCGAACGCTGCGTACCATCAAAGGGCTTGCAGAGTTTCATCCCGATTGGGCGTTTTGGGGCTATGACGCGGCGCTTTTGTGGGGTCTGGAGGTGCCGAATGATCTGCTTGGGTCGCGTTTTCTTGTTAAGACGGGTTGTTCGGTGACGTTGAGCGGCGGGTGCAGGTTGTTGCGTCCGCAGGTGGCGGGCGCACTCGAGCATGTTGATGGCGTGCGGGTGACGTCGTTTTGGCGCACGGTGGAGGATTGCCTACTGCGTGCGCCGTTCTCCTACGGGTTGGCGATTGCCGATTCTGCACTGCGGGCGAAAGGCGTATCACGTGGGGATTTGTGCGAGCGCCTCCGCGCCGATTGCGAGGGCAGGCGAGGGTATCGCAGGGCACAGGTGATTGCGTCGTATGCGGACGGGCTGTCTGAAAACGGCGGCGAGTCTCGGTTCCGAGCATTCTTTATTGCGTACGGCTTTCCGGTTCCGGAGCTGCAGGTGGAGTTTCGCGACCCGCTCGATCCGAGCCAGGTGTTTCGCGTCGACTATTTTTGGCGGCTCGAGGGCGGGACGTGTGTCATCGGCGAGCTCGACGGAAAGGGGAAGTACACCTTGCAGAGCGGCGAGGGTCGGGAGTCGGTTGACCCATTCGTGGCAGAGCGTCAGCGGGAATCTCATCTGACAATGCTCGGGCATAAGGTGCTGAGGTTTACGTTTGATGAGCTCAAGAACCCAGGGAAGCTGGCTGAAAAGATGAGGCTGGCGGGTATTTCGCAGCGGGCCGATTTGGCTGAGGGATGGAAGCGTCAGTGGTATGGGTGCTAAGGGGTGCAACTGACGCGAATGTGGTTGTTTCTGCCGAGTTTGTCTCGATCTGTAACAACAAGGGGCCGTTTGGCCTCGTAGCTGTTACAGATCGAGACAGAAGGTTGGCGCCTGGTGAAAGTTCTCAATCTGTAACATCTAACGGCCAAAATTCGACCCAACTGTTACAGATCGAGACAAAGGTTGGACGCAGTGCCGAAAGATCTCGATCTGTAACATCTGGCTGCTAAAACCCGGTCTACCTGTTATAGATCGAGAGATTTCCCTAGTGCCGCTGGGATGGGACTGCAACGTATTCCGTCCCCCACATCCTCTCTTCCTTCCGCTAACCGATGCGTCTGCAGCAATCCAGCGGGACTAGGTGATAATGGACAAATGTTCATGTTAATCGTGAGGGAGGAGCTCGATATGGCATCTGCCGATCGTTCCACGTTGTTTATCAATGCGACTATTCTGGATGGTTCGGAACATATGGAGCCGCAACCCGATATGGCCGTGACTGTTGAGCGCGGCGTCATCACCTGGATGGGGCCGAGTGCTGTGGCACAGGCGCCTGCAGGTGCCGAGGTTATCGACCTGGGTGGTGCGTATCTCATGCCCGGTCTCATCAACATACACGTACACCTGTGCGGCTCGGGCAAGCCCGTCTCGGCCGGCGATGCGGGAGCGCTGATGAAGAAACTCGATAATCCCGTGGGCCGTGCCATCGTCCGCCGCATCCTCAAGGGCAGTGCCCAGCAGCAGCTGGCAAGCGGCGTGACCACAGTGCGCGGCGCGGGCGACCCGCTGTTTGCCGATCTTTCCGTGCGCAACGCCATCGACGCCGGCAAGTATCAGGGTCCGCGTCTGGTGGCGCCGGGAACGGGCGTCACGGTGCCGGGCGGCCATGGTGCGGGCTTGTTCGCCCAGGTGGCTAATAGTCCCGCCGAGGCGGCCGAACAGGTGCGCGATCTGTATGCGCGCGGTGCCGACGTCATCAAGTTGTTCGTGACGGGCGGCGTGTTCGACGCGACCGAAGTAGGCGAGCCGGGTGTGCTGCGCATGCCGCTCGATGTCGCCGCGGCGGCATGCAAGGCGGCGCACGAGGTCGGCCTTCCGGTCATGGCTCATGTCGAGAGCACCGAGGGCGTGAAGGCCGCGCTTGAGGCCGGGGTCGACACGATCGAGCACGGTGCCCCGATGACGCCCGAGATCCTGGAGCTGTATCGCGGCGCCGCGGGCACACAGCTCGAGGGACGCGCGCCGAGCGTGACCTGCACGATCAGCCCGGCGCTGCCGTTTGTATTGCTCGACCCGGAAAAGACCCATTCGACCGATACACAAAAGAAGAACGGCGACATCGTGTGCTCGGGCATCATCGAGAGCGCCCGTGCCGCGCTGGAAGCTGGCATTAAGGTGGGCCTGGGCACGGACTCAAGCTGCCCGTTCGTGACGCAGTACGACATGTGGCGTGAGGTGGCCTATTTTGCCAAGTATGTCGGTGTGAGCAACGCCTTCGCGCTGCATACGGCTACGCAAGTCAACGCCGAGCTGCTGGGGCTGGGCGGCGAGACCGGTACGATCGAGTGCGGCAAGGCCGCCGATATCCTGGTGACGCGCAAGAATCCGCTCGATGACCTGTGCACTCTGCGTGAGCCGACGCATGTGATGTGTCGCGGTGATCTGGTACGCAAGCTCAAGGTGAAGCGTATTCCCGAGGTGGACGCCGAGCTCGACGCGATTATGGCCATGCCTGCCGAAGCGCTGGCTGAGGAGCTGGCCCGCGACGGCGTGGCGTAGGTGTGACAAAGGTGCAGCTCCGTTGCCGCATACAAAAAGCCGAGGTCTCAACACGAGGCCTCGGCTTTTTAATCGAACAAATACTTAAGATTTGGGACAAACAAACCTGATTAATTTGTCCCGCGTGCGGGCGCTAGGAGCGGGTTTCCATCTTGGCGTGGCACTTGGGGCAGGTGACGCGGATCTTGCCTTTGCCCTTGGGGACGGAGAGCATCTGGCCGCAGTTGGGGCACTTGAGGTATGCCGTGGTCTTGCGACCCTTCCACATCTTCTTGGCCGTGCGCTTGGCACGCTCAAAGTCTTCCTTACTGGTGCCGGCTGCGCGTGAGGTGCTGGCCGCTGCAGTTCCACCGCCCAAGCTAGCGACGAACTTGCCCAAGCCGGGGACGTTCGCGGTCGCGGCGACAAAGGCCTCGTTCTCCTTGCGACGTGCGTCGATGTTTTTGGACAGGCCGCGCAGCACGCCGATCACGATGACGGCGATGGCGATCCAGCTGAGCCACTGGATGCGGGCTATCGATCCGATCATCGCGATGACAATGCCGGCAAAACCCATCACGATGGTGAGTTCATCGGCACCATTGCGACCCTTCATAAAGTCATTCATGCAAATTGCCTTTCATTCGATATGCCGCACGCCTTTATACCCGATTTAGAGCAAGGGGGACAGGTTATTCTGCACCAATGTGGTGTAAACGTGCCTGTCCCCGATACACCAAGATGGTGCAAAGCAGTCCGTCCCCAATGCCCCAATCACTTGGAGAGCTTGTCGACGACGCGTTCGATCTCGGCGAGCTTGGCGGCCTTGAGGTCTTCGTCGCCCGATTCGATTGCCGAGGTCACGCAACCCTCGATATGCGCCTTGAGCACGTCGGCGTTGATGCGCGCAATGAGCGCCTGCGTTGCCATGAGCTGCGTGGAAATATCGACGCAGTAGCGGTCCTCCTCGACCATCCGCAGGATGCCGTCGATCTGACCGCGTGCCGTCTTGAGCATGCGGGTCACCGATTTATGGTCTGCCATCATGGCGGGTCCTCGTTTCTGGTCGGGGTGCGCGTGGGTCGTTACGCGGCGGTTACGGACAGGGCGTGGAACTTCTCGCCGGCGCCCTCGACGGCGGCGGCGAGCTGCTCGGCGGTCACGGTGTCGGCGCACTCCACCTGGACGGTCTGGGTTTCGTGATCGGCGTCGGCGTCGGTCACGCCGGCCACGTTGAGCAACGCCGTCTCGACGGTGGCGTCGCAGTGGCCGCACATAAGGCCGGAAGTCTTAATTGTGAAACGCATGGATATTCCTCTCTGTTGTGTCGGCTTTCCTAGGCACCCGACCTTGACCTTCAAACCGTCGCTCGCGTACCAAAGTACGCGTCGCTCCTCTTTCAGGTCAATCTCGGGCACCTGGAAAACCCGTTCTAAATGGACTTAATGGTGAGCCTATTTTGCCACTTTGGATCTAAAAGTTCGCAGGCGCAGGGCATTGCTTACGACGCACACGCTCGACAGGCTCATGGCCGCGGCGCCGAACATCGGCGAGAGCTGCCAACCGGTGAGGGGGAAGAACACGCCCGCCGCCAGCGGAATGCCGATGCCGTTGTAGAACAGCGCCCAGAACAGGTCCTGCTTGATGTTGCGGATTGTGGCACGTGACAGCTCGATGGCACGGGCGACGTCCATGAGATCGCTGCGCATGAGTACCACGTCGGCGCCCTCCTTGGCGATGTCGGCGCCGGTGCCGATAGCAAGGCCCACGTCGGCGCGCGCCAGGGCGGGGGAGTCGTTGATGCCGTCGCCCACCATGGCGACCTTGCTGCCCGCATCCTGCAGTTCGCGCACGTGGCGCTCCTTGTCGGCGGGGAGGACGTCGGCGATGACCTGTTCGCTGCTCAGCCCCACGCGGCGGGCGATGGCCTCGGCCGTCACGCGGTTGTCGCCGGTGAGCATGCGCACGTCGACGCCGAGCGAACGCAGCGCGGCGATGGCCTCGGCGCTCGTCTCTTTGACCTCGTCAGCCACGGCGATGGTACCGACAAGCTCGCTGTTCTTGGCAAAGAACAGCGGTGTCTTGCCTTCGGCGGCGAGCTGTTCGGCAAGGCCCGCGGGCACGGTAACGCCCAGCTCGTCCATCAGACGCACGTTGCCGGCTGCGATGACATTTTGTCCCTCGCGCGCCGTAACGCCACGACCGGGCACGGCGGCAAAGTCCTCGACCATGCGCGCGACAATTCCGCGCGCCTCGCACTCGGCCATAATCGCCTCGGCCAGCGGGTGCTCGCTTGAGCGCTCCAACGCGGCGGCCAGCTTGAGCAGCGCCTTTTCGCTCATGGCGCGCGAGCCGTCAGCACGCGTGGCTACCACGATATCGGTCACGGCAGGCTTGCCGCGGGTGACCGTGCCCGTCTTATCGAGCACCACCGTGCCCGCGCTGCGCAGATTCTCCAGCGCTTCGGCGCTCTTAAACAGAATGCCCATCTCGGCGCCCTTGCCGGTGCCCACCATAATGGCGACGGGCGTGGCTAGGCCGAGTGCACACGGACAGCTGATCACCAGCACAGCGACGGCGGAGGTGAGCGCTTCGTTGACGCTTCCGGTCAGTGTCATCCACGCCAAGAAGGTCACGGCCGAGATCACGAACACCACGGGCACGAACACGCCGGCGACCTTGTCGGCCATGCGGGCGATGGGCGCCTTGGTGGCGTTGGCGTCCTCGACAAGCTTGATGATCTTGGCGAGCGATGTCTCGGCACCCACACGCGTGGCGCGGAAGGTAAACGAGCCGGTGCGGTTGACGGTGGCGGCGTTGACGGTGTCACCGGCGGTCTTTTCCACGGGGATGGACTCGCCGGTCAGCGCGCTCTCGTCCACGGCCGAGCTGCCCTCGAGCACCACGCCATCGACGGGGATGGACTCGCCGGGGCGTACGCGCAGGATCTGGCCGGGAAGGATGCTGTCGACGTCGACGGTGGTCTCGCTGCCGTCCTCTGCCACGACGGTCGCGGTCTTGGGCGCCAGGTCGATCAGCGCCTCGATAGCGCCGCCGGTTTTGGACTTGCTGCGCGTCTCGAGGTATTTGCCCACGGTGACGAGCGACAGGATCGTGCCTGCGCTCTCAAAATACAGATTGTCCATGCCCGTCATCATGGCCTCGTGGACCTGACCCGCGGCTAACTGGTCGGCCATGATGAACATGGCGTAGAGCGACCGGGCGATGGAGGCGGTGGCGCCCACGGCGATGAGGGCGTCCATGGTGGGCGCGCCGTGCGCGAGCGATTTAAACCCGTTGATAAAGTACGCGTCGTTGACATAGACGATGGGGATGAGCAGGACGAGCTCGGTGAGGGCGAGCGTCATGCTGTGGGTATGGTCGGTGAAGACGCCGGGCAGCGGCCAGCCAAGCATGTGCCCCATGCCTATGTAGAACAGCGGGATGAGGAATACGATTGAGACGATGAGACGAGTGCGCATGGCAGAGGCGGCGGCCTCCAGTTTTTTGGTGGGCGACTCCATATGGGCGGCGCCGGACCTGGCTTGCGTACTGCCGCTTTGGGCGGCGTCGGTGCCCGTGCTGACGGGTGAGGCCGAGTAGCCAGCGCGATCGACGGCGGTGCAGATGTCGTCGGGAGTGACCTGCGCGGGGTCATAGTCGACCATCATGGAGCCGGCGAGCAGATTGACCGCGACGCTCTCGACGCCGTCGAGCTTGCTCACGGCGCGGTCTACGTGCGCCTGGCAAGCGGCACACGTCATGCCGCCCACATCGAATTTATCTTGAGCCATGGCTTCTCCTTTCTGTGACGTAGTGTCGGAAATGTTAACCAACCGATACTATACACCCATACCCCCTGGGGGTGTCCAGTGCAGAAAAATATATGAGATTTCATTACAGATGAAGATGGATGGTTGGCCGATGGACCGTCCCTGCCAAACATCTCGATCTGTAACATCTGGACCGGTTTGCCTGCTAGATGTTACAGATCGAGACAATCTCGGAGCAGATGCCCCGGCCATACAACGTAAAACGCCGGGGCGCCCGTGTGGTAAACGTCCCGGCGCATGTTAGGCAGGGTTTGCGAAGCGGTGGGAGGGAGGAGAAGCCGTCCTCCCGAAATCCTTACTCCTGACGACGCTTCTTGTCAGTCAGAAAGACGCCGGCGGCTACGAGCACGACACCTCCGATGACAAACGTCTCACCGGCGAGCGCAGCATTGTCGCCTGTGGTGGGAAGTGTCGAGTTGGCGGCCGTCTTGGCGTTGCCGGCAGACGGCTTTCCAGTAACCGGCTTAGCGGCAGCCTGTGTGATCTTGGCCTGCTCGACCTTCGCCGCCTCTAAAAGATGTGGGTAATGATATTCTTCATGGTGTTAGATCTCGTCCTTCAGGGCTTGCTCGGCGGCTACGCGTTTTGCCTTCGCCTCGTTGTAACCGTTGAGAGCCGCGGTGTAGGCTGGCGTCGCAGCATCAAGGTCTGCCTGAGCGGCATCAAGTGCGGCCTTTGCGTTATGTTCTGCCTGCTTGGCGGCGACGCACTTGGCAAAGAGGGCATTGAGCGTATCGTTCGCGTTTGCGTCAGAGCCAGTAGCAATGCCGTTTTCGACGTTGATGGACTTGAGCTTTCCGAGAGTAGCAGCAGCGGCGTCCGATGCGGCCTGAGAATTCTCGACCGCCTGCTCGGCGTTCGCGATGGCATCATTTGCCGTGCTAAGGGCGACTCCGGCATCGGTAACTGCTGCGTCGGCCTCCTTCTTGGCCGCCTCGGCGGTGGCAAGATTATCGGCTGCATTGCTCAGGGCGTCGGCACGGGCCTTCTTTGAAGCAAAGTCGTTTTTCGCCGTGGTCAGATCGCTCGCAGCGTGCCCCGCGGTCGCCGCCTTGGCCTCGGCGTTGTCCTTCGCGGTGTCGAGGGCCTGCTTTTTGGCAGCCTCGTCGAGCTTCGCCTTTTCGAGAGCGCTCTGGGCAGACGTCTGGGCTGCCGTGGCTTCATCAAGCGCCTGATGGGCCTCGTCGGCTTTCTCCTGAGCCGCAGCAACATCGGCTGAATACTTGGCAAGTTCCTTCTTTGCATCTTGCAGAGCCTGCTGCTTTACGAGAGTCTCTGCCTTGGCGTCATCAACCTTCTTCTGACTCTGAGCGGCTTGCTCTTTCGATGCCTTAAGCTCGGCGCGCTTCTGGTTGACGACCTGCTCTGCGGTCGCCACGTTGCTTTGGGCGGCTTTGACCTGGTCTTCGGCTTCGGCAACTTTTCCGTTTGCCTTGGCGAGATTCTGCCTTGCTAGGGCAACAGCGGCGGCGGCACTTGCTGTGCTGTCGTTCTTGGCGGCAAGGTCGCTATTCGCGGCAACAATGCCTTTCTGCTTTTGAGCGACGAGGGTTTCAGCTGCCTTTACGGCATCGGCTTTCGATGCCGCCGTGCTGCGATTTTGCTCGAGATTTGCTTTCGCGGCGGCAAGGTTGTCGCTGGCCTTGGAGAGGTTTAGCTGATACTGATCAAAGAGATTCTCGAGTTCATCGATCGAGTATTCTTTCTCGTACGAACCGTAATTGTTGTCGATCTCCAAGACGAACACATACGGCCAAAGGGTTCCGCGCGAGTTGATGCCGTATCCCATGGTTTTGGCGTCAGGCTGTACGATATTCAAATAGTGGCCGATGGTGCCAAAACCCACGCCTTGGGCTCCGAATTCGGTACCGTGACTCCAGAAAGTCTTCCAAGCATCTTTGGGGGCAACGTTGCCAAGGCCGGCTTTCGCTGCAGCATCGTCAAATATTTTCTTTTCGCCATCAACCCATTGGTGCGCGATGTTTTCTTTAGTGCTGAAGTTCCAAGCGGCATTTTCAAATCCGGCATAGTCTGAGTGCCCCTTCGTTGCGTCGGAGTAATTGGAATCAGACTGAGCGATTGCCATTTGCTCTGCCGTCACCTTAAGCTCGCTAAGGCCGACGCTTTTGCGATATTCATTAATTTCGCGCAGCTTGCCAAACGAAAGCTTGGCGTTGTCGAGTGACGTGCCGTCTTTTTTATCGCCAATGGTCGTTGGGTTTTTATCGCTCTGCCTATAGATGATGTTTGCAGCGTCATTGGCACCGATGAACTGGTAGAAGCCGATGACGCTCTGCGCCTCCGCCGTCGTTGCCTTATCGGTTGCTGCCTTGCACGTATCGTATGCTTTCTGTGCATCGACAACGGCTTGATCGGCGGCCGCCTGGTTTGCCTTGGCAGTTTCGAGCGCCTTGTCTGCCTGCTCCTTCTCGGCTTTTGCCTGGTCGACTTGTTTCTGAGCGGCCTTTGCCTTCTCCAGTTCGGTAGCATGTGCCTGCTTTGCCGAGGTCAACTCCGATTGCGCCGCATCGGCTTTCGTCTGGGCTGCCGTTACATCATTTTCGGCTGCTGCGACTGTCTGCTTCTTGGCTTCGAGCTCGCTTTCGGCACCGGTGAGGGCGTCCTGCTTGGATGCAACGTCGCTATTTGCCTTAGAAAGGCCTGCTTCGGCAGCCGCCTGCTGCTGCTTCGCCTGGTCGAGTGCGCTTTGGGCAGCATCGACCTTTGCTTGGGCGGCGTCATACTCCGGGCCCTCGGCGCCTGCCTTTGCGGCCGCCAAATCGGCTTGTGCGCTGTCATACGCTGTCTGTGCTGCGACTACCTTACCATCCGCGGCGGTCTTTTCCTGCTGAGCGGAAGCCAGCGTACCTGCCGCTTCGTCGTAAGCGCTCTGCGCGGCGCTCTGAGCCTGCTGAGCGTCGGCGAGCGCGGAATCGGCAGTGGCCTTCGCAGCCTTTGCTTGGTCCAGAGCGGCCTGCGCATCTGCGGCAGCCTGCTCGGCGACCTTGATTTCCTCCGGCGTTGCGTTGACGGCTGCCTTCTGGGCTGCCTCGAGCTTTGCCTGCGCATCAGCTGCCGCCTGCTTCGCGGCATCAAGGGCCTTCGACTTGTCCTCGGCATCGGTCTTGGCTGCATCGAGCTTTCCTTGGGCATCCTTCAGCGTGGCACTGGCGCTGTCGGCCGCCTTGACGCTTTCATCGAGCTGGCGAGCATATTCGGCACGCGCGGCGGCCTCTGCCTGCGAATTATCGGAGGCGGAGGCGTCATAGGTGCTTTGTGTGTTGTCGCGGGCCGCCTGCTTTTCGGTATAGGGGGCAGCTGCCGTGTCGTAGTCGGATTTGGCGTCTGCCTCGGCAGCCTTTGCGGCGTCGATTGCAGCCTGCAAGTCGGCAATCTTCTGGGCGTTTGTCTTTACTGCGGAACCTGCCGCCTCGCCGGCGTGGACAGCAAGCGGGGACATGATCGCGTCCTGTGCCGTGGTGTCACTCGCATCGTTGGCAAATGCCGAGAACGGCGCGAGCAGCGACGAGCCAGTCATAGCGATGGTGGTTGCCGCGGTGACGGCGAGTCGTGTTGCCTTGTGGCCCGAGAATGTGGGGCGAGGCTCGGCGACGCCTGAGACTTCCAAGTGTTTAGGTGCGTACTTTGCCATTTCTTCTCCCAATCGTTGAAGGGGTACCTATGACAATTTGTACGTTACAACCGCCGAAAGGGTTCCTGTTGCGCAACATTGGCAAGGAAATGTCGACACACTTGAGTCACATTTATGAGGCGAAGTTCTCGGCAAGCTAATGTCTCGTTCTGTTACATCTAGGCCTGTATCTGCCGAGCTAATGTTACAGATCGAGACAATTGCCGGGGAGGGGTCCCGTCACGGCAAGACGCCCGCCGCCTAGATACAGAACCCGGGGATCACACAGGTTCGCTTATTTGGCTTGTCCGCAGGCGTTGCGTACGTAAAGACGTCGCCGTCGTGTCCCACACGATTCAAATAGAGTGTGCCTCCACTCTCCGATGTGTCAGGGCTCACCGTGCGCTCCCACCAGCAGGTGTCCTTGCCCTTCCACTGGCGGACCATCGTCTCGTTCGTGGAATACGGGCTCACCTTGAGCTCGCGGAAGAGCTGATACTCCTTGCCCTCGCCGTTGTAGATGTCTGCCAGGTAGTGATAGCCCTCGGCAAACGAATCGGGCGGTTGCGTACCGCACAGCTCGACCATGGCGGGCAGCCAAAGGGTTGCGGGCAACTCGCTCAGACACGATGCACTGTTGGCGGCGCCCACATTGTTCGAGACCTTCTTGACCCCTTTAATGAGCGCGCGCAACTCGTTGGGCAGCAGCTTAAGGCCGTCGCCGTCGAGCCATTCCCGCAGCTCGCAATCTGCCCAGCCGGCGCTCGGCGGTTCAGTCGCAGCATCGCGCTCGGCAATACCCGCGTCGAACATAAACGTCAGCCCGGCCTTGCCCGTCCCGTCCAGAAGCTCATCGTGGCGGATGCCCACAAGCTGAGCGCCGACCTCCAGCCCGTTGGCGAGCTTCACGCGCTTGGTGCACGGATAGGGGATATGCCCATCAACGTCGAGCAGGTGGTAGCGCTTGGCAATCTCGTGTGCCTCGCTACGGGTCTCGGCGGCCTTAATCTTGAGCGAAATCTCCTGCAGCTGAGCCCAGGTGTAGTCGTCAAGCGAACCGCGGATGCCGTCCAGGTAGTCGGGGATGCCAAAGCCATGGGTTGCCGCCCCGATAACGCCGAGCCCCGCAACGGCTGCAACGACGCCGCCGATGACAAAGCGACGGCGTGTCATGACGTCGTGCCGGGCCTGCTCCAAAATCTCTCGCGCGCGCTCGCCGGCGACGTCGACCTTAAGGTGCGTGCCAGAATCGATATCAATTGCGGCCTCGTCTCCTGCACCCTCGTGGTCCTCAGATTCTGCAGCGGGGAGGTATGTCGAGAGCACCTCGAGCACCTGCTGCTCGGTAGGGCGATCGCCCTGTTCGACCGAGATGCCTTTCATGATGATCTGGACAAGCGCTTTGTCGCCCTCGCAGCGCGGCTCGAGCGGCGCCGGTTTGGTCTTGGTCTTTATGAGGTAGAACGAGCCGGTCGCCGCGGCACCCGTCGACTCGACATCGAACGGTTTGCGACCGCTGTAGAGCTGGTACAGAATGCTCGAAAGCGCATAGACGTCGATCGCGGGCGAGCGGCGAAGGGCCGCGATGCCTTCGATATCCTGCGTGAGCATTTCGGGCGCGGCGTATGCGGGCGTGGCAAAGCGCCAGATGTCGGCGCGCCGGGTGATCGTGTCGTCGCCGAGGGCCATGGTCGCGGAGCCCATGTCGATGAGACAGGGGTCAAAGGAGCAATCGGCAATCTGCTGCTCGAGCGTTCGGCTGGTGGTGCGGAACATGATATTGGCAGGCGACAGGTCGCGATGGACGACCGGATTCACAAGGCCTTGGGTTATCAAGAGCGCGCGAAGCACGGCGTTTCCGACGGCGGCGACCATCTGGGTGGTCAGCCCGCCCGAGGCGTCGTGCGGAAGCAAGGGCAGCGCCTGTTTGAGCGAGGTGCCCTCGACCCACTCCATGAGGATAAGCGGGTCGTCCTCGCACGATCCGTAGCCATAGACGCGCGGAAATCCGCGCAGGTGCGAGACGGTACACAGATGACGGTACTCCTCGAACAGTGCGGCGGTGTTGGCCAGGTGCGCGGCCGATTGCTCGGCGGAGCGGTCGGGGGCTTGGCCGGAAAGGATGGCGTTGTCCTTGAGTAGCTTGACGGCAAAAACCTCGCCGCTTGTGTTGGTCGCGCGAAGCACATGTCCGATATTGCCGCTGTCGCGGTATGCCGTCTGAAGAATAAGCGTCATAAACCGGCGTTTGGCGTCGTCCTCGGCACTGGGGTCGACTGCCACGGCGGTATCGAACGTATCGAGACGGATGAGTTTGTCGCCATAGGCGCTATCGGTAGTATCCATGGCGTTCCTTTGTCTGGCATGGGTTGCCGCGCGTATACGTGGGCAGTGCGGATATCGGTAAAGTACTATGATAGCCGCACTGCCCACGTATACCGCTGGGTATTGTCGTTTACGACGTAGAAGGCAGTAGACGAAAGACGGGCGGTGACCGTCTTTCGATCACCGCCCGCGCTAGTCCACAATGACAAGGAATGTCGTGTAGAGACCCAGATGGAGCCTGTCGCTGTTTTCGATTTCCACCGGGGGATAGATCTTGCCGGGTTCGCGTTGGTCGCGCGGCGGCTCAATCACAATATCGCCGTCGCCCGCGCCCGATTCGAGCACTGTGCCGTTGGTCGATCCAAGGCCCTGGGCGTACCAGCGTCCACCTTCGAGCCAAATGCGGAGATGCTCGCGCGATGCATCGGTGCCTACATCGGTGATGCTGGGCGAGGTTTTGGGCAAGGACCCAATTACCGTGCCGCGCGGATCGCGTGTGAGGGGATGGATTTGCATGTCGGCGCAGTTGTCGGCATGGGTTCTGAGCAGACCGAGGTTGGGGGCGACAGTGCGCGGCTGCTCCAGGCTGCTCATAAAGCCACGTCCGACGGTAGTTTCGGTGGTGCCAAAGTGCCCGCCTGTCTTGCTGTCGCAAAAGCGCTCGACGGTGGCCACGCCTTGGATGGGGTCAGCGAGCGCCCCCGTTGCCACAAAGAGCATAAGGTAAAGCGTACTCTTCTCGCGCACGGCATTGCCGTCAAAGTTGTCGATGCGATTGAGGGCATTTGCATATAGGCAGCTGTCCAACTTGTAGCTGGCGAGAGCCGACATCATTTCGTTGGCGGCCGGGCCGCGATAGTGCTCGGCGATTGCCTGATAGGCGGACTCGCCGCTGCCGAGCTTGCTGCAGATTGCCGCGGAAAGATTGAGCGTGGTGATGGCAAAGTCGCTGTAGATGGCGGGCGCGCACTGGTCAGGCTCGCGATGGACGATGTAACGGGTGAGATACGAGCGGTTGGAAGAGCATTTCTCGAGCAGGGTACTGCCGAGATAAGAGTTTCCATTGATGAGCATTCGGGCAATCTCGAGATGTTTAAGACCGCCGAACGAGCGAATATCGTTATAGAGGACCGAGCAAGGCGTCTCTGCTGCCACGGATACCTCCTTTGATTGCTTCCTAGCCAATATGGCGATAGGAATTAATGGCCCCCGGTGGGCGACGTATTAAATGGCTGCGCAATATATAGCGTAACCAAAGCAACATTATAGGCCACATGTTCGAAATTGCAGGAAGACTGAGAGATTTGGTTTGGACTGGACGGAAATCCCCCTCTGTCTTGTTCTGTAACATTTGGGGCCGGTTTTGCTTCGCAGCCGTTACAGATTGAGACGTTTGTGAACCGTGTCGACCGTTTGTCTCGATCTGTAACACGTAGAGGAAGATTTGCCCCGTAACTGTTACAGATTGAGACAATCAGCCGGGCCCGCCTCGTCCGCCTCGTCATCTGTGGTTTACGTGGGGGCATGCGATGCACGGGTATACTAACCAGCGGCGAATCTGCTCCATCGCTTAGAGCTGCTGCGTCTGGACGGCGCGTGATAGGGCTGCCAAAGCGATCGCCAGCGTGCTGAGCAACGTCCTCTCTGTGCGCACCCGTTTTTGTATGTATTAGCGCACTACCAAGCACGCCCGCGCGGCCGCATGCCGTGCCCATTGCGCGTGCAGATAAGGAACAACAACATATGCGTAATTCTGTATCCGACGTCACCGACGCCGAGATCCTGGACGAGACCCGTGAGGCCATGACCCAGGCTGCCTTCGATGCCGCCGATGAGGCCAATGCTGCCCAGGCCGTCGAGTCCGCTACCGAGAACCTGCCCGCCTTTGACGAGCTGGGACTTTCGGACGAGATACTTCGTGCTATCGAGAACCTGGGCTACACGGCGCCGACGCCCGTTCAGGCCGGCTCGATCCCTGTGGTGCTCGAAGGCCGAGACCTGCTTGCCGCCGCTCAGACCGGCACCGGCAAGACGGCTGCCTTTTTGCTGCCGACCATGAACAACCTGGAGCACATCGCTCCTCCCAAACCCGTGCGCGAGCGCAGCGGCCGCAACCGTCGTCGCGGTGCTAAAAAGCCCGAGGGCAACGGCCGCGGCCCTGTGATGCTCGTCATCACCCCTACGCGCGAGCTTGCCCAGCAGATCGACGAGGTCGCAAGCAAAATCGCCGACGTCACCGGTCATGTTGCCGTGACCGTCGTGGGCGGCGTGAGCTACAAGCCGCAGACCGCGGCACTTAAGTACGGCTGCGACATCCTGGTCGCAACGCCGGGCCGTCTGGTCGATCTGATCGAGCAGGGTGCCTGCCACCTGGGCGAGGTCAAAGTGCTGGTACTCGACGAGGCCGACCGCATGCTCGACATGGGCTTTTTGCCCGCCGTCCGCCGCATTGTGCGCGAGACGCCGGCCGAGCGCCAGACGCTGCTGTTCTCGGCGACACTCGACGAGGAGGCCGTGGGCGAGATCACCGACCTGGTGAGCGACCCGGCTCGCGTGGAGATCGCGCCCGCCACGTCGACCGCCGACACCGTCGACCAGTTTGTGTTCCCGGTGTCCATAGAGGCCAAGAACAACCTGCTGCCCGAGTTCCTCAAGAAGGAGGGTCCGGAGCGCACTATCGTCTTTATGCGCACCAAGCACCGCGCCGACAGTTGCTGCCGTCGTCTGGAGCGCAAGGGCATCAAGGCCGCCGCAATCCACGGCAACCGCAGCCAGGCCCAGCGCGAGCGCGCGCTTTCTGCCTTCCGCGATGGCACCGTCGACGTGCTGGTGGCGACCGACGTGCTTGCCCGCGGCATCGACATTAGCGACGTGCGCTACGTCGTGAACTTTGACGTGCCGGCCGAGCCGACCGACTATATCCACCGCATTGGCCGTACAGGCCGCGCCGGCGAGCTGGGCTGGGCCATCACGTTTGTGACCGAGCAGGACGTGGACGAGTTCTACGAGATCGAGAAGCTCATGGACAAGACCGCCGACATCTACGAGGCCGGCGACCTGCACGTGGGTCCCAACCCGCCCGCGGTTGATCCCGAGCGCGACCCTGCGGCCTTTAAGGCGAAGAAGAAGACCAAGCGCGGCAAGTCCAAGAGCAAGAAGAAGCTTGAGCAGGCGCGTCGCGACGGCAAACGCAACGGCGACGATTACGGCGATGTTGCCGGTCGTTCCAACCGCGGTCGCGACGAGCGCCGCGGCGACGGC
>UQPT01000045.1:0-17263 GCA_900543045.1 uncultured Collinsella sp. | reverse complement strand
AATGCAAGCAACTTGGAATTTAATGCATCCGAAGCAAACGATGCTATCGTATCACATCTCGCTAGGTAAAAAGATGGTTCGCGGTGGTATTGTTGCTGTGGGTTTAATTCGATGTGAAAGGGTGACTTTGGTGTCCAAGATGGATTCTACGCTCTCCTATATTACTGACCAGTTGAAGGCGCTTACCTCGATTGCTTCGCCTACGGGCTATACCCGTGCGGCGACTGATTATCTGATGGAGACCCTGCGCGATATGGGCTTTGGGCCCGAGCGTTCTAATAAGGGTAACGTGCTCGTTGAGCTTGGTGGCGAGGGTGAGCCGCTCGTGTTGGCGAGCCATGTCGATACCCTGGGTGCCATGGTGCGTTCCATTAAGGACAATGGTCGCCTGCGTCCCACGACGCTTGGCGGGCACCAGTGGTCTACGGCCGATGGCGAGAACTGCACCGTTTACACGCGCGATGGCAATGTCTACACGGGCGTGGTCCTCAATACCGAGCCTTCGGCGCATGTGGCCGATGAGCCGGTCAAGACCATCGAGAAGAACATGGAAATCCTGCTCGACGAGAACGTTGACAGCAAGGACGATGTGCTCGAGCTGGGTATTCAGACCGGCGACATCATCTCTATGGATCCGCGTACCACGGTGACGGAGAGCGGCTACATCAAGAGCCGCTTCCTGGATGACAAGCTGTCGGCGTCGATTCTGCTGGGCCTGGCCCGCGCCGTTGCTGGCGGCGAGGTGACGCTTTCGCGCAAGGTGTCGCTGCTCTTTACCGTGTACGAGGAGGTTGGCCACGGCGGTGCCTTTGTGCCGGCCGACACGCGCGAGATGATCAGCGTTGACATGGGCTGCGTGGGCGACGACTTGGGCTGCACCGAGCGCATGGTGTCGATTTGCGCCAAGGATTCGGGCGGCCCCTACAACTACGATCTGGTGACCACACTGTCCAATATTGCGCGCGAGCTGGAGCTCGATTACGCCATCGACGTGTACCCGCATTACGGTTCCGACGTCGAGGCCACGCTTTCGGCCGGCTATGACATTCGCCATGGCCTGATCGGCCCAGGCGTGTATGCGAGCCACAACTACGAGCGCAGCCACATCGACGGTGTGCGCAACACCTACGAGCTCGTTCGCGCCTACGTCCAGCGCTAGGGAAGTAGTTTGCGACTCGGCTGACCAATCGCTAAGGCCCGATTTCTCGGGCCTTTTTTCGCCTTAGGTCGTTTAGTATTATGATGTATGTAATATGTTAACTAAACGCGTAAATTACTTAACGAGGTGATGCGGCATATGAATACATCTGAGTACTTATCTATGGGTGATGCCGCCCGCCTGTTGGGCGTTACGAAAGCCCGCATATCGCAACTTGCCGCATCGGGAACGCTCGCGTGCGATATTGTGGGCGGACGGAAGATGGTTGAGTATGATTCTGCGCTCGCTTATCAAAAGGTCCGCAAACGTGGACGCCGTCCTGCGGCCGATGTGGGGCGCAAGTTTACGCTGATGTCGGCCGACCATGAGGTCGCGCATGTCTCATTTGATCCGACGCGTGAGTTTCCCTTCGAAATCGCCGAGGTCCTCGATGCGCAACGAATGCCGTTTGGCACATGCTCGAGCTCTTCTCCTACGGTGAATAAACGGGAGCTCAACGTGTGGTGGAGCCATCGGTCGGTGCCTGACGTCCGCCCTGGACTCGTCTCGCGCTATCGTGAACTGGGAATTGCCAGTGGCATCGAGGTTCCGGTTCGGTGCCTGGGCTTATCGCTTTCGGATTGTTATTGGCTGCGGCCGGCAGAATGCGACGGGCTCGAATGGCAAAGCATCAATTACTTCGAGAATGATTTTGAGCGATCGGCGCCCGAAGAGCGTTCGGGTTGGCTGGAAGGCATCGGTCTAAAAAATCCGGATAACACGTCCGAGGGCGAGCTCCCTAAATCGTGGATGATCCGAAACGGCATTCGCGTTTTGGCTAAAGGGTGCGGGATGGACGACCAACGGCCCTTTAACGAGGCAGTTGCAACGGCTCTGCATCGTCGCTTGCTTTCCAAGGGGGAGTTTGTTCCTTACACGGTTGAGCGCATGTTCGATGGCCCTGTGTGTCTGTGCGACGACTTTCTTGACGGCCGCGAGGAATATGTTCCGGCTGTTTACGTTAAGAACGCCCTTGGTGGCCAGCGAGGAAGCTCGACGTACGACCGGTACTGCCGCTTTCTTGGTAAGCATGGAGCAGACGAGGCCGCTGTGAGAAGGTCTATGTCGCAGATGATCGTTTGCGATGCCCTTTTGGCCAACAGCGATCGCCATTGGCGAAACTTCGGTATCATCCGCAATGTCGACACCCTGGAGATAAGGCCTGCACCGCTGTTCGATAGCGGTAACTGTCTGTGGTATAACGTGCCAACTGTCTTGCTCGCGGCTGGCGAGTTTGGGTTTGCTGCTAAGCCGTTTGGGCCCGACCCTTCCGTCCAGCTGGCGCTTGCGGACTCGCTCGATTGGTTCGATTCATCGCGGCTCAACGGATTTGTTGATGAGGCGATCGAGATTCTTTCGCAGAGCGAATGGGCCACGGCGGAGGGTCGACTCGAGGCCATCCGCCGCGGCCTCGAGCGTCGCATAATCGAGGTTGGTGCCGCTGTTGAGGTACTTCGACACGTGCAGCGATAAACCCGCGGCTACTTAAGTGCGCCGGTCACGGTGCCGCCGCCCAGGACGATGTCGCCGCGGTATATAACGACAGCCTGGCCGGGGGCGATGGCGCGCTGCGGCTCGTCAAAGGTCAGCAACATTTGCCCGTCTTCGCCGCGCGTAAGGATCGCTGCCTGGTCTTTCTGTCGGTAGCGGTACTTGGCGCCCACGCGGATGCCGCCGGCATCCAGCTCGGCTTCCATGTGGTCGGCAGGGGCGCTCCAAATCCAGTCGTTGGCCGTGAGCGCCGTGGCCGTCAGGTCCTCGGCCTCGCCCAGATGCACGGTGTTGTTGACGGCGTCGACACCCGTTACGTACACGGGATGCGCCATCGCGACGCCCAGGCCTTTGCGCTGGCCGATGGTGTAGCGCAGCGCGCCGTTGTGGCGCCCGACCACGCTGCCGTCGCGCCACACAATGTCGCCCGGTGCAGCGGGATGTCCGCAGCGGCGCTCGATATAGCCCGCGTAGTTACCGTCTGGAATAAAGCAGATATCCTCGCTTTCGGCCTTCTTGGCGTTGATGAAGCCCTGCTCGGCGGCAATCCGGCGCACGTCGCGCTCCTTGTCCAGACCCGCCAGCGGAAAAATCGTGCGCGCCAGACGCTCCTGCGTAAGCGAATACAAAAAGTAACTCTGGTCCTTTTTGGGGTCCTCGCCGCGATGCAGCTGCCAGGTGCCGTCTGCCGCCTGGCTTGTTTTGGCGTAATGGCCCGTGGCGATGTAGTCGCAGCCCATGTCCAGCGCTGCATCGAGCAGCGCGCCAAACTTAATGTGGCGGTTGCAGATAATGCACGGATTGGGCGTCAGCCCCTCCTGGTAGGCGTTCACAAAGCGCTCGATTACGTTACGGTCGAAGGTTTGCTGCAAGTCGAGCACATGGTGGGGAATGCCTATGCGCTCGGCGACGGCCTCTGCGTCGGCGATGTCGCGGTCGACCTTACTCATGCCCGTGGCGGGGTTGGGTGCGGGGCAGGTGAGGCGCATGGTGGCGCCGACACATTCGTAGCCCTGGCTTTTGAGCAGATATGCGGTCACGCTGGAATCGACGCCGCCGCTCATGGCGACGAGCACGCGCTTGTTGTGCATGAGGAGGTTCTCCTTGGTGGCATGTGGCCAAAAAAGAAAAGCGGCGCGGGAGGCTGGTTCCGCGCCGCAGACATTGTAGCAAGTTCGGACGTCTCGTGGGGCATCCTGTTGGGATGAGCTCAGGCTGCCAGAAGAGAGGGGAGACCGGCGTGCCTTGGACTCGTTCTAGGAACGAGAGCTCTAGTCCTGGAAGAGTGCCGTGGACAGGTAGCGCTCGCCGGTGTCGGCGAGCAGCGCCACGATGGTCTTGCCCTCGTTCTCGGGGCGCTTGGCCAGCTGCAGTGCGGCCCACACGGCGGCGCCGGACGAAATGCCCACGAGCACGCCCTCCTTGTGGCCCACGGCGCGGCCGGTGGCAAAGGCGTCGTCGTTCTCGACGGGGATGATCTCGTCGTAGACCTGGGTGTCGAGGACGTCGGGCACAAAGCCGGCACCGATACCCTGGATCTTGTGCGGGCCGGCCTGGCCTTTAGAGAGCACCGGGGAGGTGGCGGGCTCGACGGCGACGACCTGAATCTCGGGGTTTTGCTCCTTGAGGAACTCGCCCACGCCGGTCACGGTGCCGCCGGTGCCGACGCCGGCGACGAAGATGTCGACCTTGCCGTCGGTGTCGTCCCAGATCTCGGGGCCGGTCGTGGCCTTGTGAATGGCCGGGTTCGCGGGGTTCACAAACTGGCCGGCGATGATGCTGTTGGGAGTTTCCTTCTGCAGCTCCTCCGCCTTGGCGATAGCGCCCTTCATGCCCTTGGAGCCGTCGGTGAGCACGAGCTGTGCGCCGTATGCCTGCATGAGCTTGCGGCGCTCGACGGACATGGTCTCGGGCATAGTGATGATCACCTTGTAGCCGCGGGCCGCCGCCACCGAGGCGATGCCGACGCCGGTGTTGCCGCTCGTGGGCTCGATGATGGTGTAGTCGCCACCGCGCACGAGCTTGCCGGCCTTCTCGGCCTCGTCAATCATGTTCTTGGCGACGCGGTCTTTGACGGACCCGGCGGGGTTGAAGTATTCCAATTTGACGAGCACACGGGCCTTGAGGTCCTCGTCGGCCTCGAAGTGGGTGAGCTCCAGAAGCGGGGTGTGGCCGATAAGCTGATCGATGGACGTGTAAACATTGCTCATGGTGAACCTCCAAAGTGTTCAAATGGCTGGATACCGTGTGGTTTTACGGTGTATGTGGCAGCGAAACCCACAAACCTTATGGGTTGTTCGTTTTACTGTTGGCAAGCATAGTAGACAGTAAAGCCTAGTAACGCAATAGGAAATAGAAGATTATTACGAGTCGATTAACCAGCTTGACGGGAATAGGTATTTTCAAAACCAATTTTTCGGCTAGAATTTCTACGAATTCAAAGACCGAAAGGCAGCTATATATATGTTGGTTTCCACAAAGGGCAGATATGCCCTGCGCGTTATGGTCGACCTGGCCGAGCACCAGGCGGCGGGCCGCATTCCCCTCAAAGAGATCGCCGCGCGTCAGGGGATTTCGGAGAAGTATCTGGAGAACATTTTGGCCACACTCGTGCGCGCCAATATGCTCTCGGGCATGCGCGGCAAGGGCGGTGGTTACGTGCTCACGCGCCCGCCCGAGCAGTACACGGTGGGCGAGATTCTGCGCCTGACCGAGGGTAGTCTGGCACCGGTCGCATGCCTGGACGGCGACTGCAAGGGCTGGTCGCGTTCGGACGAGTGTCCCACACTCGATGTGTGGAAGAACCTGGACAAGCTCATCAACGACTACCTCGACGGTGTGACGCTCGATCAACTTGTCGCTCCCAATGAAGGCTACGATTACGTCATCTAACCCACGCCTGCCATGTGGGGACAGGGTGGAAATGGCAGATTCTCTCGCCCTTTGAGACTTGGCAAATAAGAAGGCCGCCCATTTTTGCGATGGGCGGCCTTCGTTTTGGGCTGTTGAGACGGGCGCGGCCGGAATGGCCTTTTAGTCCTCGGCGATGCTGTCGAGAATGCTGCGCATGATGGACACCAGGATGCTGCCCATAAAGGCCGAGCCAAAGTTTGCGATGGAGATGCCGACGCCCAGCAGGTTGACCGACAGGTAACTCGCGAGCTCGAGCATAAAGCTGTTGACGACAAGCTGGAAAATGCCCAGCGTAATGATCGTAAGCGGCAGCGAGATGACCGTCAGGAACGGCTTGACGAACGAATCGACGATGTTCAGGAACAGTCCCACGAAGGCGAAGCAGACCCAGGCCTCGGTAAAACCGAAGGGCTGGATGCCGGGAACGAGGAACGTGGCAATCGCGATGGCGATTGAGGTGAAGAGCCAGTTAAGCATAAAGCGCATGGTGTGAATCCTTTCTTGCGCAGGGTGCGTTGGTGACGCGTGAAACGGCTTGCTGCGGCAGCCTGGACGGACGCGCGGGTGTGCCGCCTTGTTCGGCCGCTCATTGTCTCAGATATTCGTGGAGCTTGCGTGCGCATTCGGTTTCAAAACGGCGTTCGTCCTAAAAAACGTGCCGCTGGCAGAGAGTCTTGTCGCTTTAGTTTGGTGGTGTGCTACACTGCTACGGGCAAATGGCCCATGCATAGTTTTATTGCATATTACGGGTGAACGATGCCCGATGTCAGTATCAACTTCGATGCCTTTTGGCGGGTTTGGCGGTGATCGATGAACATCGAGAACATGTTTGACAAGCCTGATGTCAAGCAGCTGGTCCACGCATTTAGTCTTTTGGATGACGAGAAGGATATCCAGGCGTTTTTGACCGATATCTGCACGCCGCGCGAGATCTGTGATCTTTCGCAACGCTTGCAGGTCGCGCGTTATCTGGATGAGGGCGAGCCCTATGTTGAGGTTCAGGCCCGCACGGGCGCTTCGTCCACCACGGTGAGTCGTGTTTCCAAGGCGCTCAACGGCGAGTACGGTGGCTATCGTAAGATCCTCATCAAGCTGGAGGATGGCGAGTAGGCCAACGGCAACAAACGAATCAGCTGGAGCCGCCCCTTCGGGGGCGGTTTTTATGTGTCGAAATTGATCCCTTGGGGGCGGAGGAAAACGGATCATCGAGGGGATCTGGTGCATTGGGGCCAGGTTGTCCGTGCGGGCGGGTAGGATAGATGTGCTGAATATTGCGAACAGTTTGAGTGGAGGACCATGCCTGTTCGAATCTATACCACTAATGCCGGCACGGATTTGAGCGATGCCGAGGCGGCGCTGCTGGCCGACCTGGTTGCCCGCCACGGGCGCGCTGTTCTGTTGGCGCCAACATTTGCCGAGCTCGACCTGTGCCGCCATGATGCGGCAGAAGCTGGGGCTTCGCTGGGCATCGACTACAAGACGCCCACATCGTGGCTCCGCTCGCTGTGGGAGTTTATGGGCGATGGCCGCAGCTTTGTGGATAACCTTCAGCGCCAGATGCTGTTCTCGGACATGATCGACCGCCGCGACGACGCTGCTTTGCAGCCGCTCTCGCGCAGCCAAGGCACGGTACGCATGCTTGCGCGTATGGCCCGCGACGTGTTGCCGGGCGTGGCGCTGACGGGCGACGAACGCCGTCGCGATGCCGCCGCTCGGCCCGAGCCCAAAAGCGACGCCGAGGCCCGCGTGTTCGAGCTGTTGAGCGCCTATGCGAGCGGCTTGGATCGTCGAGACATGGTCGAGCCCTGCGAGGCGGCTGACCTTATGGCCGAGGTGCTGACAGACAACCTTCCGGCGTGCACCCGCACCGTCTGCGTGCGTGGGGTCACGTCGTTTACGCATAGCCTGCTCGAGCTGTTGTCGGCCGTGGCGAGCAGCGGGGGAGAGGTTGTCGTGCTGCTCGCTTGCGAGCAGGCGGCGATGCGCGAGGACCTGGCTGCCGCCTTTGATGCCCGCGGTGTGCTGTTTGAGGCCGCCCCGTTGGGGGAGGACGCCGGCGCGTCCGAGACCGCTTCTGCGCCTGTTGCTCAACCTTTTTTTATAGAGGTGGCCGGCCCCCATGCCCGCGCCCGCGCTTATGTGGATGCTCTCGAGAACCTGGTCGCGGCATGTGAGGAGTCCGTGTCGCGCGACGGTGCCGCGACGAACGCCGACCCCGCGCGCGTGCTCGTGGTTTCCGCCCGGGTGCCCCAGCTGTTCGGCGAACTCGCTGCTCGTTTGGCGGCGCGTCACATTGCGGCCGAGACGACTGAGTTTACGGCGTTTTCCCAGTCCATCGCGGGCAGGCAGTTTACGGCGCTCGCCAACCTGATTGAGCGTATGAAAGCCGCCGACGAGGGCGCCGCTTCCAAGACCGAGTGGTGGCCCGCTCCAGAGCTTACCGACTGGATTTATAGCCCGCTTTCGGGTGCCGACGCCGCGAGCGCCCGCGGCTTCGACAAGAACATGCGCCTGTCGCGCAGCAAGACCACTGCGGGCGTCAAGAGCCTGCTGCAGAGCGTGCAGGGCCAGGTGAGGGGCGCCCGCAAGGCCGCCAGCGAAGAAAACTGGTTTAAGAACGTGCCATGCGTGGTCTCGGACGTGTTTCAGGCGCTGTGGCGCGACAAACCCGTGACGGCGCTCAAGGCCATGCTCGCCGTTGCCGAGGCGCTGCCCGATCGCGCTCTAGGCGGCCTTGACGGCCAGGCCCGTCGCCAGGCAGAGACGGCTCTGCTGCGCCATGCCATCGACATCCTTATGAACGATGCTCGCGCGCTCGACGTGTCGCAAGCCGCGACCGTGCCAGTTCTCGACGGCGTTCGAACCAAGGTGGACAAGCGCAGTACCGCTTACGATTACGCGACCTACGAGGTCGATCGCACGCCACGGGCGCAAGTACGCTTCGCGTCGCTTGCCGATGCGTCGGTCCTGCGTCCCGGCGACTACGATGCCGTGCTGTTTGCCGATGTCGACCTGGACAGCTATCCGCTCTCACACGAAGAGGGGCCGCTGACCACGCTGACGGCGAGCCTCGGTCGCGAGGGCGTGACGCTTGAGCCTGCGGCCTTGCTGCGCGCACGCTTTGGCCGCGCGATACAAGCGTCGCGTGGTCCGGTTACGCTCGCCCGTGTGACCCACGATCGTCAGGCGCGCGAGTGCTATCCGGCGGCCGTGTGGACCGAGTTGCGGGCGCATGCCGAGGCCGCTAACGATGCTAAGGCCGCTGACGCCGACAAGGCCGCTGACGACGCTAAGGCCGTTGGCGCCGACAAGGTGAAGTGTGTGGGTGAGGGCGATATCGTAAGGGACTTCGATCCCGCGGCAGGCGAAGGTCTTAGGCGCGAGCGCGTGACCTGCGAAGCTCCTCAGCATCTGAGCGATGAAGCCATTCCGTATTTGGTCCTGCGTCGTCGCGATGGCGAGGGCGAGGATGCGCCGCTGGTGCCGCGCCTGACGTCTGCCTCGCAGATCGAGGCCTATTCGACCTGCCCGCTATGCTGGTTCGTCTCGTACCGCGTGAAGCCCCAGTCGATCGACGCTGGCTTTGGCAATATGGAGAAGGGCAACTTTGTCCACGACGTGCTGGAACACTTGCATGCCCGTCTGCCCCAGGAGGGCATGGAGCGCGTGACACCCATGAATCTGCCACGCGCGAAGGAGCTGCTGCGCGAGGTCTTTGACGAGACCTTGGCCGAGCATGCGGGCAAGCGCGGTACCGAGGGCCCGCTCGTGCCGCTCTCCCCGGTGGAGGAGCGCCAGGTGGCCGAGATTTTGCCGCAGCTGGAGGGCGTTCTTGCCTACGAGTCCGAGGCGCTCGCGCCCTTCGCGCCGCGCTACCTGGAGTTTGCGTTCAACGAGCTCCAGGTCGAGTATGCCGGCTGGCCGCTCGGCGGGCGCATCGACCGCGTGGATGTGGATGCCGAGAATCGCGCCGTGGTAATCGACTACAAGCATCGCACGGGCGTTGAGGAGTTTAAACTCGCCGACCCCACGGTGCGCGACGAGGAATCGGGCGAGGCCGCCATCGACGACCCGCGGTGGCTGCCGCCCCATACCCAGACGCTTATCTATGCGCAGGCCATGCGCCGGGCGCTGGATCTGGATGCCCGTGCGGCGCTCTATTTTTCGACCAAGGGCGGCAAACCGGCGCTGCGCGGCGCCGCGAGTGCCGAGCTGCTTGAGGAAGAGCGCGGCGACGGCCGCATCCCGGGGCTTAAGAAGGGCTTTCCCGGCGAGGGTGGCAGCATGGACTTCGATGCCCTGCTCGATCGCGTGGAGGCCGGCATCGCCGAGCGCCTGCACGAACTCGAGGCAGGCGACGTTGCCGCCGTCGACCCGACGTCGGCTCAGGCCGCGCATGCGCGCTGCTCGTATAACCACGAAGGAACGTTTGTAAGGAGGGACGTGTAGACCATGGATCTTTCGACTTTGATGCCGCAACAGCTGCAGATCGTCAAAACGCTCGACCGTCCGCTGTTTGTCTCGGCGGGTGCCGGTTCGGGCAAGACCTTTACCCTCACGCGCCGCATCGTCTACGCGCTCTCGCCCGAATCCGGTCCGTTCGTTGAGCATCTGGACCAGGTGCTCGCCATTACCTTTACCAAAGACGCCGCGGCCGAGATCCGTGACCGTGTGCGCCGCGCGCTCATCGACGAGGGCATGGACGAGGAAGCCCTGACCGTCGACGATGCGTGGATCTCGACCATTCACGGCATGTGCTCGCGTATCCTGCGCGCACATGCGTTGGAGCTGGGCATCGATCCCGAGTTCACGGTGCTCACCGATACCGACGAGCTTATGGACCAGGCTGTTGAGCATGTGCTGGCCCGCGCGACGGCGCCCGATGCCGCCCCCGAGCTCGCCGCTTCGCTTAAGGCCCTCTACGCTTGGTATCCCATGGCGGGCGAGGGTGGGCCGTTTGGCGCCGGTACCACCATTAAAGGGCTGGTGCGTGAGCTGCTGGAGCTCTCGAGCCAGCTGCCGGGCGGTATGGACGACGTGTGCGTGGCGCGCGGCCAGGCCGATACCTCGGCACTCGCCGATGCCTATCGTGCGGCGCTGGGCGCAAGCAAGGCCGCGACCGAGAAAGCGCAGGTGGCACTCGATGCCATCGACGCGTTTGAGGCGAGCGGCAAAACCATGGAGGATGCGGCGCGACTCATGATGTCGTGCAGCATGCCTCGGGCGAGCAAGGCGTTTCCTAAGGAGCAGGTGGAGCTGCTCAAGGCCGAGGCCGCCGATGCATTTATCAATATCGTGCTTGCCTGCGGCGGTCCGGCGCTCGATGCGCTGGTGGGGCTTGCTCGTGCTGTGGAGGCGGAATACCGCGCGCTCAAGGCTGACCAGTCCGCGCTTGATAACAACGACCTGCTGCGCATGGCGTACGAGGCGCTGCGCGATTATCCCGCCATCCGAGCGGCCTATGAGGGTCGCTTTAAGATGGTCATGATCGATGAGTTCCAGGATACCGACCAGATGCAGGTTGACCTGATCCGTTACCTGACCGGCGCGGGTGAGCGTGCGCTGTGTACCGTGGGCGATGCGCAGCAGTCGATTTATCGTTTCCGCGGCGCCGAGGTCGAGGTGTTCCGTCGCCAAGAGCGCAAGGTGGGCTCGACGGCGGCGTCCGAGACGGTCGACACGCTGGATGTCCCCGCCGGCGAGCTCGTCAAGCTCGTGCGCAACTTCCGCAGCCACGACGAGGTGCTGCGCTACGTGGCACGCGTCTTCGACGGCGATGACGGCGGCCTGATGCAGGGCTTTTTGGACCTTGAGGCGAGTGACGGCCGCAAGGACACGCTGGTGGCAGACGCCTCGCGTCGCCAGGCGCTCTTTGTTGCCGGCGGCAGTACGCAGGAGCGCACACAGGCCAAGGCCCGCGCGATCGCGGAGCGGTTCCGCGCGCTTGCCGATGCCGGTCAGCCCCAGGGCGGCATGGTGCTGCTGCTGGGCCGCATGACCAATGCCGATGTTTACGCACAGGCGTTTCGCGACCAGGGGCTCGACTGCGTCATCGCGGGCGGCTCGGTCTTTGCCCAGGCTGCCGAGGTCCAAACGGTGCGTGCCCTGGTGTGCGCGCTTGCTAACCCGGCCGATACGGCGCAGGGCCTTATGCCGCTGCTGGCCTCGCCGATGTTTGCGCTCGGCGCTCAGGAGTTCCTGGCGCTGGCGACCAAGCTGGACGACCAGACGGGGGAAACCTCGCGCCGCAACATCGACGTGGGCATCATGAGCGATTCCGATGTGCCGGGTTTGCAAGACTTGCCGCTCGTGACGCGCGCCCGCGAGGTGCTGCGGTATGCGCTCCGTCGCGTGGGTCGCGATTCGTTCGCCGCCATCGCGCGCGACGTGGTCAACGCCTCCGGCTGGTTTGTGCGTCTGGCACAGCGTGGTCCCGAGGGCAAGGCCATTGCCGCCAACGTGCTCAAGGCGCTCGACGCCGTGGCCGAGGCAGAGGCCGAGCTCGGCAACTCGCCGCGCTCCATTGCGCTCGCCTTCGACCGCTTCTTGGCGGGCAAGGAGGCCCCGGGCGCGCTCAACGAGGAGGGCGACGGCGCGGTACGCATCATGACGGTGCATGCGTCCAAGGGTCTGGAGTATCCGGTCGTAGCGGTTGCCGAGTGTTTTGGCGTTCGTAAGTCCTCGGGTGCGGCACAGATGGGTCGCGTCGAGGGCGGAGCGCAGATCGTGGCGCTGCCGGCACGCTTCGACGGCGTTAAGCTCGCCGACGGAACCTTTGTGAAGGGCGACGACGTCAAAAAGCAGTTTGAGCATGCGTTTAAGGGCAAGGGCACGTCGTTGTGGCTGCCGCCAGAGCTCATGGAGGACGTCTGTGCGACGGGCTCTCCCGCCGAGGCATTTGCCCGCCTGCGCGACGACGACCTGCAGCTTTCGCTCGAGGAGCGGGCCCGCTTGCTCTATGTTGCCATGACGCGTGCGCGAGAGCTGGTGATCTTGGCGATGGATGCCGGCGTGAGCCGTGGCAAGGTGACGGCGCCGACCTTCGACGTTGAGACCGATCTGACCTATGACGTGCTGCGTCGTATTCTGCCTACCGACGCGCAGGCCTTGCCGCAGCTCGATGCCGACCGCCTGGTGTTCGGCAACTCCCAGCCGGGCGACTACGAGCTCATTTCGCTCGCGGACTTTTCCTTTGGCGAGCAGGCGTTTGAGGCCAACGCTTCACTGGATGCCGAGGGCAGGCTTGTTCGCGGCGATGTCGATACAGATACTGCCGACGATTCGGCCAGTACAATCGTCCCCGGTCCTGCCGACCCCGAACCCGATGCGTTCGAGCTCGTGCATCCCCAAGCGGTGGGCGTACGCATGGGCATCTGCCCGTATCCGGTGCGCGATTCGTACAGCTACTCGTCAATTGCCGCGGCGCTGCATGCCGAGTCCGAGGACCGTGCCACCGAGGCACATGTGCCCATGGACGAGGCTGGCGATGATGCGGAGTCTGATGGTTCCGAGATGGCGGATGCAGACGTGGCCGCTGTCGAGCCCGCCGGCAATCCCATGGCGCTGGGCTCGGCCTTCCACGCCGCCTGCCAGTGGCTCATCGATATGGGTGCCGATGCGCTGCCCGCTGAGCGTGCCGATGCGCTGGCGCGCCTGTGGTGCCTGACGCCGGAGCAGCGCGAACGCTTCGACGTTGCCCTGGACTGCTGGCTCAAGTCGGCTGTTCGTGCCGAGCTGCTCGCGTGGCCGTGTATCCGTGCCGAGGTGCCGTTCTTTTCGCTGGGCTGTGAGGACGAGGACATCGCTCGCTACGGTGCATATGCCGAAGGCGCCATCGACGCTTTGGCGACGAACCCGGCGGATTCGTCACGCGCGCTGGTCATCGACTACAAGACGGGCGGCACACCGGACGAGACGCCGGAACAGCTGCGGGAGAAGCACGCCCTGCAGGCGCGCGTCTACGCCGATGTTCTGCACAAGGCGGGCTTTGAGGCCGTGACCGTCAAGTTCGTCCGCGCGGAGCAGGTCGACCCCGCCAACCCCTGCGAGCCCCAAGTGGTCACCTACAACCTTTAGCCCTCAACAACCTGCTGTGGAATCCCTATCGATTCCACCGCAGTCTTTTTGGGACGGGGCTTTTTTAGCTACTTTGGGCAAACCCACGCGGCCGCCCCGGATAAAGCCCTCAATCGTCCAAATAGCACCGCAACGCATGGGAGAGCCTGGGACGGTACAATAGCTCGAACGGTTCAAACGAATAAGGAGCCATATGCAGCTCACCAAAACGCTTGGGGTGACGCCGGAGGAGCTTTTTGACGCCCTAGCGGGGTCCATCATGCAGGATATCGAAAACGCCACGGGCAAGCGCTCCAGCCGCAACAGGCTCAACGGCAATAAGTACGAGAAGCGTGCCCAGGCCGCAAAAAGGCAAGGTAGCTCTTCATCGGAAACTGTGAACACTTCAGGCTTCGAGTCAGTAGCGAGCGGCCCGACAAAAGTAGTTGATGGAAGTGCCAAATGAATAAGAATGCCGCTACGCAACTGCACATCTATTCCGCCTTTTTCGTTCTCGCGGGATTTGTTTTAAATCGGGGAGTGTTTCTACTTTTCCTTGCGGAGAAAGGAATGCCTGTCACGGAAATCGCGCTTTATCAAGCCCTGTTTAACATTGCAACGGTCGTCCTCGAGCTGCCAACAGGGCTGATAGGCGATTTCTTTGGAAAGAAGTTTTCGATTCAAGTGGGCGTGCTGCTGCTTTTCTTCCATACGGCTGGCATGCTGTTGCTCTCAGGCCCCTTTCTTGTCGTGCTTTCCCTTGTTGAGGCACTCGCCTACTCCCTTCAATCGGGATCCGAACAAGCACTTTTATATGAAATTGCCCGGAATGCCGGTCAAGGAGAGCGCTTCCTCACCATCAATGCTCGGCTGCTTGCCGCACAATCAATCGCTACGGGAATGGCAATTGTGCTCGGATCTTTCATTGCCCAAGTATCTTGGAGCGCCCTCTACGTATGTGTCTCCGTTTTCTATCTCCTGCAGCTTTTCCTTCTGTATCCCATTGAGAGGACGGAAGCGACCCGTTCTGAAAGCTCTGAAAAGGGAAGGTTTGACGTAGCCAAGATCTTCAGACGCGAAACCTGGTGCATTGGAGAATCCGCTTTTGCGGTGTTGCTTCTTCTAATCGGCACAAGCATGCTCGATGGATTCTATGGGAGTTATTACAACTTGAATCAGTTGGTATTCGACGCATTTGATGCTCCCGTCTCCATAATAGGAATCTTTTTCGGTGCATCCTATGCAGTAAATGCGACGGCCTACATTGCAGCAGATTTCTTCTCATTGCGTTTCGGGAAAAGAAATACCATGCTCGGCTCGATGCTAATCGAGGCTGGCCTTTTCATGATTCTTCCGTGGTTCGCTTCAAATCCGCTGTGTTTGTTTGGCCTTAGCATGGTGCTTTGTTTTCTCCCAGAAGTGGTGTACATCACTTCGGAAAACTTAATCCAAGACGCTATAGCGGACGATCTCCGCGCGACGATCCTTTCCGTCGCGTCTCTGGTAAGGGCTCTCTTTTCTGCAATGTTTTTCTCCATATTTGGATATGTGTTGGGGTTATATCCCATTCAGATAGCGCTCGGTGTTATTGGCGCAATCGCGATAGCAATTACCGCCGTTGTTTCTTTAAAAATGGTAGGAATACATGTCTCCAAGAATTGATATATCGATTGACGAGCTGCCCGAAGCGTCGAGCCTTCTTGATGGACATGACTATTCGTCACAAATCATTCAGCGTATCGCCGGGGTTTCAGTAATACTCGATATATCTGGATGCCCTTATTCCCCTTTTTGAAGGTCCCAAAAAGACTACCGTGTGGGTTTGGCTAGGTTCGGGTGCTGTCCGTGCCGTGGGGTAAAATCGTTCAGTCAGAACACGAACCCGCATCGGAGCTCATCACATGGCATTCGTCCATCTGCACAACCACACCGTTTTCTCCATGCTCGACGGCGCAACCCGTATCCAGGATATGGTCAACCGCGCCGTTGAGCTGGGCATGCCCGCCGTCGCCATTACCGACCACGGCTACATGTATGGCGTGCCCGATCTGGCGCTGGCCTGTGACGCCGTTAACCACAACACGCCCGAGTACAAAACCTGGAGCCACGACAAGGCCTTCTTGGAAAAGGACCGTCGCGACGAGCTGGTGGAGCCCGATCCCGAGGCAAACCCGCGCGAGCATGCCCAGTATGTGAAGGACATGGCCATGTGGGACGAGAAGGGCAACATCGACGAGCTCAAGCCGCCTCTGGTCATCAAGCCCATCTTTGGCTGCGAGGTTTACTTTACGCCGGACGAGACGCTCGCCCGCGACCATAAGCCCGAGCTTTATCACATGATCCTTCTGGCCAAGGACCAGGAGGGCTACGTCAACCTGATGCAGACGGTTTCCGAGGCCGCCGTGCAGGGCTTTTACTACAAGCCCCGCGTGACGCTCGACAACCTGCACCGCCATGCCAAGGGCATGATCTGCACGAGCGCCTGCATCGCGGGCATCATTCCCAAATACATCGACCGCGGTGACATGGAGGGCGCCATCAAGTGGGCCGAGACCTTCCGCGATACCTTCGAACCCGGCGACTTTTATATCGAGATCCAGGAACACGGCATCACCACCGACAACGGCCTGACCGACGAGCAGATGGACCGCACGCTCATCGATATCGCCAAGCAGGTGGGCGTCAAAGTCATTGCCACCAACGACTTCCACTACCTGCGCCGCGAGGACGCGCCGGTGCAGGACGTCATCATGTGCATTGGCATGAACGCCAAGGTCGACGACCCCAACCGCATGCGCATGACCGGCTCGGAGTTTTATATGAAGACCGAGGAGGAGATGCGGGCGATGTTCCCGTATTGCCCCGAGGCCTGCGACAACACGCTCGAGATCGCCGACAAGTGCTACGTAGAGCTGGACTGGGACTCCATCATCCTGCCGCGCTTCCCGCTGCTCGACCCCGGCGAGACGCACGAGAGCCAGTTCCGCCGCGAGTGCGAGAAGGGCCTGCGCCAACACTATGGCGACGACTGGGCCACGCGCGAGATCGGTGGCGTCAACATCAAAGAGCGCTTTGAGTACGAATACAAAGTCATCTGCGACAAGGGCTTTGCCGCCTACTTCTTGATTGTTGCCGAGTACGTGCAATGGGCCAAGGACAACGGCATCGGCGTCGGCCCCGGCCGTGGCTCGGCCGCCGGCGCTATCGTCGCCTACGCCATGAACATCACCGCGTTCGACCCGCTCGAGAACGGTCTGATGTTCGAGAGGTTCCTGTCCCCGCAGCGTACCGAGATGCCCGATATCGATATGGACTTCGACGATGAGCGGCGCCTCGAGGTCGTGGAGCACGTTCGCCAGCTCTACGGCCCCGAGAAGGTCACCCACGTCATCACCTACTCGACCATTAAGGCCAAGCAGGCCATCAACGACGCTGCGCGCGTCCTGGACTACCCGGTCTACATGGGCCAGCGTCTGTCCAAGATGGTCTCGAGCGACCCCAAGGTCAAGCTCAAGCAGGTGCTCGAAAAGCAACCCGGCAAAGAGGATCTGTTTAACCCCGATTTTGCCGAGGCCTATAAAAAGGACGACGACGCCCGCCGCATCA
>UQPT01000044.1:0-17298 GCA_900543045.1 uncultured Collinsella sp. | reverse complement strand
ACCATTTTTTTGCTGCTACGCAAAAAGATTTCGCACTATTTTTGTATCTTTGCACAGCTTCGCCGCTTTACCCTGCCCGATTCGGCGCCCATCATGCGCCGCGTCATGGGCTTTCTGTCCGATCAGGCCCGCGCGCTCATCCACGCCGGCGTGTCGCGCGACCGCATCTGCATCGATCCGGGCCCGGGCTTTGGCAAGACGGCCAACGAGGATATTGTCATCCAGCGCGAGACCGCCAAGATGGCGTCGCTGGGCTATCCGCTCATGTGCGCCGTGTCGCGCAAGCGCTTTGTGGGCGCTGTCTCGGGCGTGACCGAGGCCGCCGAGCGCGATGCCGCCACGTTTGGCGTGTGCCTGGGCGCTATCCAGGCCGGTGCCAACATCGTGCGCGTGCACGACGTCGCGGGGTTTGCGCAGTTCCTGAACGGTTACTGGGCTGTTGCCAAGCCGCAGCCGCGTCGCGCGTTTGTGGCCGTGGGCTCCAACCTGGGGCATCGCTGTGACAACATCCGCGCCGCACGCGACATGATCGCCGAGATTCCACTCACCTGCGTGTCCAACTGCTCGCGCATCTACGAGAGCGAGCCGGCCTACGAGACGCGCCAGGACGCGTTTGCCAACGCCGTTATCGAGATCAAAACCGAGCTGGCGCCGCTGGTGCTGCTCGATGAGCTGCAGAAGATCGAGCTCGAGCTGGGTCGCGACCGTTCCAAGAAGGCTAAGGTCAACGGCCCGCGCACCATCGACCTGGATCTGCTATGGATGGATGGTGAGACGCACGGCGGCAAGAAGCTGCGCCTGCCGCATCCGCTGATCGGTGAGCGCGACTTTGTGCTGGTGCCGCTCGAGGATCTGATGCACGACCCGGCGCGGTTCTTCCGCTACAACGGTGTCGAGGTCAAGGAGCCCGAGGACCGCGTGGGCCATATCGTGGGCGAATTGGGGCGTATGTAGATGATTGAGATGAATGCTGTAGCCGCCGGCACCGAGCTCGATGCCGCGCGCGACGCGGGCCGCGAGGGCGTGGCCGCGGGCTGGTGCGCTTGGAGTGCGGGCGAGGCGTCGTTAACGTTTTCGCTGGTCGTGCGACCAGACGTGAATATGCATGCCTTCCACGGCCTGCCGTTTGTGGCCGCGATGGGTATGATGGACGCGCTGGTGGGCACGGCCTCGACGCCGGGGCTGGGCCTTGCCGGCAAGGTGGGCATTGAGTGGCCGAGCAACATCGTGTGCGGCGCGCCCGCGTTTGAGACGTCGTTCGCGCGTGTCGCCGTGAGCGGTGGCGCCGGCGCCGCGGGCATGTTCGGTGCCGTGACGGTGGATATTGAGCGCACGGCGCTGAGCGAGCTTGGCGTTGATGTTGCTGACGAAGCTCTGGTCGAGGCGCTGTCCGCCGCCGTGCTGACCCGCGTGGACGCTTGGGCGGTTGTTGCCAACACGCCGCAGGGCGCCGCCGGCCCGCTGGCTCCGGTGCTGGGCGAGTACTTCGACATGGTGCCGCTGCTGGGTCGCCAGGTTGCGGCGGTGTCGCCCAACGGCTTGCCGCTCGCAGTCGGCGTGTTTGCGGGCCTGGACATCTGGGGCCGCGCGACCATCAAGACCGACGCCGGCGAGCAGGAGTTTCCGCCCGAGGCCGTGCGCATTCGCGGTCTGTAGCGCGGGGCGTTCGCGTCCAAAGACAACAATGACAACAAGACCCTCCTCGGCCTGTGCCGGGGAGGGTCTTTGCGCGATTACAGGGCGGCATCGCGGTTCTATTCCTCAAAATAGAAAATTTTTCGATTTTGAAGAATAGAATTAAGCCAGCTCGACCTTTAGCGAGGTATATTCGTTGCAGAGCCTATTCCTCAAAACTGAAAAATTTTCGTTTTTGAGGAATAGCGATAAAAGACCGCAGGGAGGCGCCAATGAAACTCATCAATAGAACGTCATATATGGACACGTTGACGAGCCTTATTGGCGTGCCGGACATCAAGGTCATAACGGGCATTCGCCGTAGCGGTAAGTCAAAATTGCTCGAGGCCCTCCGCGATTACGTGGAGGCAAATCTGTCCAATTCGAATGTCATCCATATCAACTACAACCTCGACGAGTTCGAGGGCCTGCTCGAATATCATGCCCTGCTCGCCTATGTAAAAGAGCATCGAGTGTCCGACAAGCAAAACTTCCTGCTTATCGACGAGGTTCAGATGTGCGACGGCTTTGAACGTGCGATCAACAGCCTCCATGCATCCGAGCAGTACGACATTTTCATTACCGGATCGAACGCATTTTTGCTGTCGAGCGATCTGTCGACGCTCTTTACGGGGCGCACGTTTGAGATCGAGGTTTTCCCATTCTCGTTTGAGGAGTATCGCTTCTATGGCGACGAGGGTGAGGTCGATCGCGACTTCGATGAGTACGCGAGAACCGGGGGCATGTCCGGCTCTTACCCTTATCCACTGCAGGAGCAGCGCTATCAATATCTCTCCAATGTCTTCAAAACGCTCATCGTGAGGGATATCGTGCAGCGGCATAACGTGAGAAACGAATCGGCGCTGCTGCGTATTGCCGACTACATGATGGACAACGTCTCCAACATTACGTCGGCACGCAACATTACGGATGTTTTGAACGCAGATGGGCTAAAGATAACGAACAAAACGGTCGGTGCGTACATGGGGTACCTGTGCGATGCGTTTGCCTTCTATAAAGTTCGCCGGTTCGACATTCGCGGTAAAAAATACCTTAAGAGCGGCGAGAAGTATTACCTGGCAGACCACGCGTTCAAATACGCACTGCTTGGTACACGTGATATGGATTGGGGACGCGTATACGAGAACATGGTGGCCATCGAGCTGCTGCGCCGCGGATACGAGGTATACGTCGGTGTGCTCTATAAAAAGGAAATAGACTTTGTAGCAATCAAGCGAAGCGAGAAGCTCTACATTCAGGTGAGCGACGACATCAGCTCGGATAAGACATTTGAACGCGAGATTTCACCACTGCTGAGCATTGGCGACGCGTACCCCAAGATGATTCTCGCCCGCACGCATCACGAGGCCACGGACCGCAATGGGGTGCAGATCGTGGACCTGGCGAGGTGGTTGTGCGGCGAGGCTTAGCAAAAGGTCCTATTCCTCAAAAACGAAAAAATTTCGATTTTGAGGAATAGGACCGATGCGTTGCCTAGTTCGCCGCTCGCGCTCGACTTAAACCCCGCCTTACCCCAGCTTCTGCATGCGGCGGTAGATTTCGCAGATGCCTTTGATGGTGAGCTGGCCGTCGACTATGTCGAAGGCATCAGTCGAATCGGCGACGATGCTGGCGAGGCCGCCCGTGGCGATAACGGTGGCGTCCTCGCGCCCCAGCTCGCGCTTCATGCGCGTGACCAGGCCCTCGGCCATGGCGGCGGCGCCCGTTACGGCGCCGACCTTGATGCACTCCTCGGTATCGCGGCCGATGGCATGCTCGGGCGCCTCGAGCGGCACGCTGGCGAGCTTGGCGGCTCGGGCGGCGAGCGCGTCCATGGAGATGCGGATACCCGGCGCGATCGCTCCGCCAATGTAATAACCGTCCTCGTCGATGACGTCGATATTGGTTGCGGTGCCAAAGTCCACCACGATCGCTGGGGCGCCGTAGAAGGTCTCGGCAGCGACGGCGTTGGCGATGCGGTCGGCACCAACGGCCTGGGGGCGTGCCGCCCGCAGCTTGGTCACGGCCGCCGTCTGCGGCCCGATGACGATGGCGTCTGCCGCGATGCGGTTGGCCACGGCGTGCCACTCGCACGAAAGCTGTGGCACCACGCCGGCAAAGGCGATCGCGTCGACCGCGCCGAGCGAGAGGTCGTACATCTTAAAGAAACCCATCAGGCGCACGTGGATCTCGTCGGCGGTATAGGAGCGGTCGGTGGGCATACGCCACGACTGCACCAGCTCGTCTCCGTCAAACAGGCCCATGGCCGTCTGCGTGTTTCCCATATCGATAGCGAGCAGCATGTCTACTCCAGGTGTCGGCGTAAAAGGACGCGCACCATTGTATACGTGCCGCCGGCGGCGCTCGGCTGCGATTCGTTCACGGTGATAGGGGCTGAGGGGTTCTAAATATGAAGGAATTATGCTCTACGAGATTTTCCTTGCCGCTTACCGAACTCCCGCGTAATATTCTTTCTTGCGCACATGAGGCGTCCAGACATTGCGGGGTGGAGCAGTCTGGTAGCTCGCCGGGCTCATAACCCGGAGGTCGTAGGTTCAAATCCTGCCCCCGCGACCAAGACTTTTAGCAGCTCAGAGGTATTGTTCCTCTGAGCTGTTTTCTTTTGACTAAATAGTGCGGCGAAGAAATAGCGAAGAAAATAAGACGGAATCACGCACAAAGAAGCCTACTGGAGTGCAATAAAGCCAAACGCCGGTTAAAAAGACCGAACTAGTACGTAGAATCTTCCTCAGTGGAAAAGGCTATCAAGTGAGGGTCCGTATGCCAGGAAAGAAAGCCGATGCAGAAGCTTTTGCAAGCAGGTGGGCGAACAAGGGAAATGAGAACCAGGATACCCAGCGGTTCTGGATCGACTTCTACCAGAACGTCCTCGGCGTCGAGGACGCGGTGTCACGGCTTGAGTTCGAAAAGCCCGTCTCCACCGATGCGAGCACGCATGAAGGGTACATCGACGTCTTCATTCCGTCGGCAAAAACCCTCGTCGAGCAGAAGTCGCTTGGGATCGACCTCGCCAAGGAGGAGACGCGCCAGGGCCGTAAGGTGACGCCCGCGAAGCAGGGCAACGCCTACGCCCAGGGCATGCCCCTCTCCCAACAGCCGCGTTACATCATCGCTTGCAATTTTGCCGAGTTTTGGGTCTTCGACCGCGAGCGGGACTCGCTATGCCGGGAGCCGCTTTTCAAGTTGCCGCTCGCCGAGCTCCCCAAGAACCTCGCTGCCATTCAGTTCCTCAAGGGCGGGGCGGAGGCCCCGGCCACGATCTCCCGCGCCGTTTCCGTCGAGGCCGGCAAGATCATGTCGAAACTTCATGACCAGGTCGCCGAGGCGTTTGATGACCCCGACACGCCCGAGAATCACCACGCTCTCTCCGTGCTCATGACGCGCCTCATGTTCCTCATGTTCTGCGAGGACTCGGGGCTCGTTGCCCCCAACGCCTTCCGCGACTACGTCTCGCACTTCCAGGCGGGTGATCTCAGGCGAGGCCTCAAAGACTTGTTCGTTTGGCTCGACACCAAGGACGAGGACCGCGACAAATATGCCGAGTCCTGGCTGAAGAAACTGCCCTATATGAACGGCGGCCTCTTCCGCGAGAAGACGGAGATTCCGCCCCTGTCCGAGAACTTCCGCCATACGCTCATCGTCGAGGGGTGCCAGGAGTTTGATTGGTCGGGCGTGAGCCCCACGGTCTTCGGCTCCATCTTCGAGGGCGCGCTGTCCCACGACCACCGCCGCGCGAACGGGCAGCACTTCACGAGCCCCGAGAACATCCACAAGGTCATAGACCCGCTCTTCCTCGACGGCCTCAAAGCTGAATTTGAGGAGGCCTGCGCCAAGCCCGTCGCGGGCGGCGCGAGGACCCGTGCGCTCAAGGACCTGCATAAGAAGATCGGCAGCATCTCCATCCTCGACCCGGCCGCAGGTTCCGGCAACTTCCTCACCGAAAGCTATCTCTGCCTGAGACGGCTGGAGAACCGCATACTTTTCGAGCTTCAGGGCGATCAGGCATCGTTCAGCTTCGAGGACTCGGGAGACCGCGACGTGCTCGTGAGCCTGATGAACTTCCACGGCATCGAGTTGGAGGACTTCGCTTGCTGCGTCGCCCGCACGGCACTCTGGATCGCCGAGAAGCAGGCAGACGCCGACACGGCAAAGGTGACACAACGTGTCTACCAGGAACTGCCGCTTACCGACTATGAGGGCATCGTCAATGCCAACGCCCTCCGCATCGATTGGAACGACGTCGTCGAGGCTGATGGGGTCGACTACGTCCTCGGAAACCCGCCGTTCCTGGGTCAGGCCATGCAGTCAAAAGAACAATCGAATGATGTTTCCTCGCTGTTCGATGGGTTAAGCAATGCGGGAAAACTGGACTATGTGGCTGGCTGGTTTAAAAAGGCGGCTGACTATTCCAAGGGCACCAACATTCGATGCGCTTTCGTTTCTTCGAATTCCATTTGTCAGGGCGAATCAGTGGGATCCCTTTGGAAGGTTCTTTCCGAAGCGGGCTGCGTGATTAATTTTGCGTATACGACGTTCCTTTGGGATAGCGAGGCTTCAGACAAAGCGGGCGTGATGTGCGTTATCGTTGGCTTCTCGATGTTTGAAGACGGTCATATAAAGGTCTTGTTTGGCGCTGATGGGCCAATATTCGCTTCTCATATCAATGGATACCTAAAGAGCGCTCCAGACGTATGGATTAAGAACAGGAAAAAGTGTATTAATCGGCGCGGCTGCAAAGTCACGCAGGGGAGTCAGCCTATGGAGAATGGGCAGCTTCTCTTTTCGGTTGAAGAAAAGAAGCAGTTCCTGAGTAGATATCCAGATTGCGAAAAGCTATTCCGTCCCTTCGTTGGAAGCCGCGAGTTTCTGAATGAAACCGACTTCTCACGCTACTGTCTCTGGCTTGACGGAGTTAATCCTGCGGAGTATACGAACAACACTGAAATAATGAAACGTATCAGAGCCGTTCGTGAGTATCGCGCATCAAACAAAATACCGAGAATCCGCAAGACCGCTGATAGCCCGCAACTATTTACGCAGATTAGGCAGCCGGAGAACGACTACATCATAATTCCTAGAGTTTCGTCCGCACGACGGAAGTACATCCCTATTGGCTATGTCTCTAGAAGAGTGGTGGCGAGTGACGCCGTTGTAATCGTTGACGGAGCGAGCATGTTTGACTTCGGGTTGCTCATGTCGCAGACACACAATGCCTGGATGAGAACCGTTGCCGGTAGGTTGAAAAATGACTACCGATATGCTCCATCCGTGTACTACAACTTTCCCTATCCAGATGCTGACCAAGACGCCATCAGCGAAATTGAGGAGCGAGCGAAAGCCGTTATAAAGGCTAGATCCAATTACCCTGATTGCTCCTTGGCAACACTGTATGGAGCCGATTCGTTCTTCCTGTTCAACGATTTAGTTAAGGCTCATTCTGATTTGGACGCGGCCGTTGAGTCTGCATATGGCATGAGCTTCGATGGCGACGAAGAAAAGATCGTTGCCCATCTGTTCAACCTTTATGCCAAGAAGGTCGGTGAGTAGCAATGACGATGCCTAAATGGCATGAGACCATGCGGCCCATCCTTGAGGCGCTGGCGAAAAGCGATGGGTGCCTGACCGGTTTCGATCTTCAAGAAGCCGTGGCGACCACATTCGACATGACGGGCGACGAGCGTGCCGAGCGCCTCAAGAGCGGGCAGCTGAGGTTCTACAACCGCGTGTACTGGGGAATCACCGATCTGGAGAAGGCCAAACTCCTCGAATACGGGGAGAAGAAGGGGACCTATCGAATCACCGGCGCTGGCAGGTCGTACCTCGCCGATTTCCCCGGCCCCATCACAGCAAAGGCGCTCTACGACCGGTGCTCGGCTTTCAGGGCCTGGAAGGACGGCTACCGTGCCGCAAGCAAGGCCAAGGCATCGGCCGAGACGCCCGTAACACCCGCCGAGGAGGACCAGGAGTCGCCCCAGGAGATCATGGAGTCCGCCTACGGCGAGATCCGAAGCGCGCTCGCCGACGACCTCATCTCCGCCATCATGGCTAAGGACCCGTACTTCTTCGAGCACCTGGTGGGCAAGCTACTCGTGGCGATGGGATACGGCGAGAGCCTGGAATCCCATGCGGACGTCACCAGAAAGAGCGCCGACGAGGGAATTGACGGCGTGGTGCGCGAAGACCGCCTCGGGTTCGGCACCATCTGCTACCAGGCCAAGCGCTGGGATCCTTCTAGGACGGTCGGTCGCCCCGAGGTGCAGGCGTTCGTCGGAGCCCTCTCCGGCAAGGGCGTATCCAAGGGTCTGTTCATCACCACGGCCAGGTTCTCCAAGGAGGTCCGCAGGTACGCCGACGGTCTTCTGGGCCAGACGGTCGTGCTCGTCGACGGTCCTGCTCTCGCCGGCCTCATGATCGACTACGGAGTCGGCGTGAGCACGAGGCAGGTGTACCAGATCAAGGCCGTGGACACGGATTTCTTCGAGGAATGACTGCCTTGGTAAGTTTGTCTGCGGAGCCGGACCACATCAGCGGTTGCTGGATCAGCCCGCCCTGAAGCCGTTCGTTGGGCATTTCGTCGCGCCGGGTAGGACCTTGACCCCGTTGCCGTCGTAGCCGTGCCAGCATGCCCCGATCCCCGCGTCGTCCGGGGACACGGTCCAGTAGCGGCAGTAGCGGCAACGCGCTTCGTTCTTGTCGGGTGCCAGCAAGTCGCCAAAGGCCTCGGCCGCAGCGCGCTTTGCGCTGTCGTCCGTATGAGAATAGCGTTTCAGCATTTCGACTGTCTTATGGCCGGTGATCTGCATCGTCGTCGCCATGTCGACATGGCAGTCCCTTTGCAAGATGCTGGTCGCGGTATGGCGCAGTCCGTGTATTGTGATCTCCGGCGGCAGATTGTAATTGTGCTTCTGCAGCCTGAACCACTTCTCGAACGATGTCTTAAGGGTGTGCTTGCCCCGCCTCGCCTGAACGATGGGGGTCGATCCTGTCTGGCTCAGGCCAACGCGTTCGAGCTGGGCCGCCTGCAATTCCTTCCACTCTGCTAGGACGTCGACCAATATCGGGGGACAGGGATCGTTCCTCACGTCCCCCGTTTTGGTCTCCTTGGTCTCCTGGCTATCCTTTTTCATCGCCCTGCTGATGCGGAGGGTGCCGCTGGAATAATCCGCCCAGGTCAATGCGAGCATTTCCGATAACCGTGCGGCGGTGCATAGGCAGATAAGGAGGCCGACGCTCTTCGCCTCAAGCCCTTTGTCAAGCACGGACCCGATGAATGCGCGGCACTCATCAACCGATAGGGCATATTTCTCCTCGGTGTCCCTTTTGGGTTTGTCGACATCCTTGCAGGGGTTCGAGCCAATGTAGCCGTATACGACCGCTCGGTCGAAGACCAGGGACAGGGTACTATGTATGTGCTGGAGGTACGTGCCGCTGACGGGTGCCGCCCCACCGTTGCGGCGGTCGTTGCTCCGGAGGCCGGAGTACATGACGTTAATCTCCTTGGGCCCGATGGCGCTTATTGGCATGCTTCCGATATACGGATCGATTCTCTTCAGGTGAGTGCGGTAGTCCTTGATGGTCCGTTCTGTGACCGTCTTCTGTTTCTCTCGGTCGGCGACGAAATTCGCCGCGAATGCCCGGAAGAGCTCCGCCTCCTCCTTCGCCTTGGCATCTTTTTTCATCCTATGGGCGGGCACCTCGGCGGCGGTGCCGCCGTGGTATATGAAGTCGTTGATCTCCTTGATTGCCGCGATAGCCTCTGCCTCTGATGGGAAGTTTTCGTTGTAGACGCCGTACTTGCCGGTTTTCTCGTTGAAACCGAGGGGGAACTTGATCTGGGCCCGTCCGTCTTTGTAGACACTGTAGGAGCCCTTGTTGCGCGGGACCTTGGCCATCTCTTTCCTTTCCGGTTACGCCAACCCGTTCCTGCGCCGCAGCGTCATGCGGCAGGCCTGGGAGCAGACATCTCTATAGGGGTCCGCTTCTGCCCGAATGAAGGGCGAGCCGCAGCTCGCGCAAATCCCGATTCGCAGCCTTCCTCTATAAACGATCCTGAAAAGCAGCTCTGAGAGAAGGGACTCACGGCGCACGCATGGGACGGGAATAGCAGAGAACCTGGCAGATTTGTCAACCGTCCAGCCCAAACTCGACGAATCCTTGGGGAGCCTGAGCTTGGAGACAGAATCGACAAGTGCGTTGACGACGTTCTCCGCATCGCCTCGCTGGGATTTCCCAACTCCGACGCAGAGCATGTAGTGTCGCTCCGTCGAATTCTTCCATCCGCCGAGCAGGCTTATGTACTCCTCGGACGCCACGGGAGCCGTCAGCACGAAAACTGCGCCTTCTTTGCCGTATGGGACCGAACCGAACATTTCCGCATATGTGTGAGAGAGGAGGGTCTTCTTGATTTCCTCCTGGTGGGTCAGGATGCCGTAGAGCGGCTGATAGACATGGTAATCAGACAGTTTTGCCCGCAGCGATTTGAGGCTTCTCTTCGTCGGCGCGAAGAAGGGGTTGAACGCGAAGGGGATGTACCAGAGTTCCAGATCCAGTGCTTCGTTTTGACGCCGGATGAAGCCTGCGTCTTGCATCGGAGTTTCAGAATCTGCCGAAAGCAACCCGAGTAGCTTGGCGGTCAAGGCGAGTATGTTGCGGGTCAGCGCCCAGTCGGCGAAGGGCTCTACGGCGACCACGGTCGAGGTCGGATCGAGGTCGCCGAGTGCGCTCGAGACCCATTCATCGCCGAATGGGAGCTTCTTGGCCGCGCTCCTCGCCGAGGCAAGGCTCGATTCGAGGGCGGTGTTTACATCGAGCTGGGATTCGTATTGGAGGAGTTCCGGGACTGGATGGTCCAGGCGGAGGTCCCACGATCCGGAAAGCACCTCATCAAGGCCATACAGGCGCTTTCCGTCGCCTATGGTATCGGCCGACGGCGGCAGCAGCGGGGGGAGATCGGCGATTGCGGACGCCAGAGAGGACGGACGCCTTGCGGTGATAAGGGCGTTGACGTCTTCGGCCGCGACCTCGTCGAGAGCCTCATCTGAAAGAAACTGCCTGGGAACCGGCCTCACCATGACGTGCATGCCGAGCTCGTTGGTGGCGATTGCTATGGGCTTCATTGTTCTCCTTCCCTTTATTTGCTCTTATTATATTTCAGTTCGTTATCTTTCAGACTGCTTCAAAATAATTATTTTCAATTTTCTATTGAAAACTGCTTCCTCTTAGTTAAAATGTTATCTAGCAATTGAGTCCAAGATAACAAAGTGGAGGTGATTATCTATGACAGACGAGCTTCTGACCCTTGAGGAGTGCGCGCCCATCCTGCGCTGTAGCTATTCCAAGGTGTATAAGATCGCGCGCGCCGGCACGTTGCCGTTCAAGCAGATTGGCAACGCATGGCTCATTCCGCGCTCCAAGCTCTACGCCGCTCTCGGCCTCGCCATTGACGACGAGGGCGGCGAAAAGAAAGGCCGCTAGCTCCCCGACCAAAGTTCGCTAGCGACCGACTGCCCCCTAATCTACGATAAGGAGAACCATGAAGGATTATAGCGGCCTCAACGCCGCGCGCTTGCGCACGCTCCTGCGCGAGCACGATCTCGACCATCCGCTCACGGATATGGACCTCGCGCTCCGCATCCTCGACATCGAGAGCCGCCTCGACGGCATCCGCGAGGATATGATCGCCGTCGACACCACACTTCAGGACCACGGCATTGAAGTCCATTATTCCTGGGAGGCCTAGCATGGCTGCCCCAGATAATACCCGGTCCGTTCCCGGCGCGCCCGTGCCGCAGCCGCAGGAGAAGAAGGCCCCAACCGTTCACCAGGTGGTCGTGGCCATTATGTCCGACGGCATTCCGCTTGCGTACAACGAGCTCGCCGATGCGACCTGCGCGCTCGGCCCCACGCCCTGGAACGGCGTCAAGGGCGTCCGCTCCTGGACGTCGCTGGACGACGCCGAGCTCTATGCTCACCTCCAGGACACAATTGGCCTGCGCTCCGACAAGACTCTCGACCATGCCATGACCATCGTCGCCTATGGTAACTCGTTCAATCCGCTGACGCAGATGCTCGACGGCCTCAAGTGGGACGGCGAGAAGCGCGCCGGCACCCTGCTGCACACCTATCTCGGCGCGGACGACTCCCCGCTCACGGTTGCAATCGAGCGCCTGTTCCTCTGCGGTGCCGTGAAGCGCGCCTTCCATCCTGGCTGCAAGTTCGACTACACCATTGTGCTTGCCGGTCGTGGCGGTATCGGAAAGTCGACTTTCGCGCGCCGCATCGCCCTCGACGACCGCTACTTTTGCGACAGCATCTACGATCTCGGAAACATCAAGGCAACGGGCGAGGCCCTGCGCGGCAAGTGGGTTGTCGAGCTCGCCGAGCTGACTGGAATCAGCGGCCGCTCGCTTGAGGCGGTGAAGGCCGGCCTAGTGCGCCAGACGGACACCTTTCGCGTGGCCTACGGCAAACGGTCGACGGACTTCCAGCGCCGCTGCGTCTTCGTCGCTACGACCAATACCATTGGCTTCATCGCCGAGAAGTCGTCCGGCGCGCGCCGTTTTCTCCCCGTACTCTGCGGCACGGTCGAGCCTACGAAATCGGTGCACTCAGCTGAGTTTGCCCACGACGCGCGCCAGGCTATGGCCGAGGTCGTCTACTGGATGAAGTCCGGCGACCCGCGCTTCAGCGCGGTGCTTTCGGCCGAGATGGAGGGGGACGCCGCGAAGCGCCGCGAGGGCTTCCTCGAGGAGGACCCGCGCACGGACGCCATCAACAGCTATCTCATCGCCCATCGCGACCATCCGGTTTGCACTCACGAGATCGCCGACTACGCCCTCCGCCAGGAGTTCACGCAGAAGCTCGCCAAGGACATCAGCGCCATCCTCACCGACCAGTGTCCCGGATGGCGCTTCGATGGAAAGCGCAAGTGCGGCCCCTACGGCAAGCAGCGGTGCTGGGTTTACGACCCCCGGCACTAGTCCCAGTGGTGCCGAGGTCAATGGCCGCCGGCACCACTGACGCTACGGTTAGCTGGGGTTTTCCGCGCGGTGCCGATGGTGCCGCTCCAAGCCCAGGATTTTTCGTGCGGTTGAGGCGACCGCCGGATAGATTTCATCGACCAATCGGCACCATCGGCACCGTCATGCCGAGCCGCCCTTCCGACCAGCAGCGAACCGAAATACCTGTTATTTGCAGACCGGCACCGACCGGTACCGGTCTGCCTCTCCAAGAAAGGCACGATTCATGAATACTCTCGAAGAGAAGATCGCCCGCATTCCCGTCCCTGGTTACGCCCGTCATCATGACGGCTATCCCAACCCGCTTCTCAAGCGCGAGGTTGATACGCGCATCGAGCGCCTGTTTGGCACTTCGACCATGACCGCCCTCGACTATATTCGCGCGGCTGACCCCGATATTCGCTTCTCGCCGGCAACTGTCCGCGTGCGCAGCTTGGGCATCAGGCTCATCGAGCGCGGCGGGGTTCTCTACATGGTCTCCAAGGCCTTTGCCGAACTCAACGGAAGCAACGCCCCCGGATGCGGTCTCCAGCTCGTTGTGGGTGGCGACTATGGCCAGGTGGGCATCCTCTATACCGCCGGCATCGACGCGAGCGGACCGGAGGAGGCCTTTGCGCGGACCGCGTATCTCGTCGAGTTCGGCGTGCCCTGCGACCGGCTTGCCGTCGTCCCCGCCTACCTTCAGCCCCACATGCCCGTGAAGAGCCCCCGAAACATGCATCTGCTCGCCCAGTACGGTGCCGACCTCGACCGCGCTTGGAAGTTCCATGAGTAGCAAGGCGAGGGATGGGCGCGTATACGTCAGGGTCAGCAGCGAGGAGCGCGCCGCCATCGTCCGTCGCGCCCGTGCGGCAGGTCTGAACGCGAGCGAGTACATGCGGAGGCGATCGCTCGTCGACGGTGACCGGCCCGTGATTGAGACCGACGCTGAGACATTGAAACTGCTGTACCGCGATCTCAGGCTAGCGGGGTCCAACCTGAATCAGCTGTCGCGTGAGGTCCACATCACGCATGATCCTGGCCGTATCGCTCCGTTCCTCGATGTCGCGCTCGTAAAGGTCGGAGACGCAGCCGATGCCGTATCGGGCTTTCTTGCCGACGCGAGGAATGTATAGGAAGGGGATTTTCATGAACGATCTCAAGTTCAACGCGGTTCTTTCGGCTTCTTTCGCCGCCGCCCTCACCGTCGCATGCTATCCACTGACGGCACCCGTAATCTCCTGCGTTTTCGATTCACTCCCGGTCGATTGGCTCTCCTGGCTCGACTCCATCGGCTTAGACATGTGGTCGGCCTTCTGGCTCTCGGGAGCATGGCTCGGCCATATCCCGTTCATGTTCGCCGCGTTCTGCCTCCTCTTTCTCTTCCTCCTCGGCTATGTGGCCGCCAAGGACGCCGGGCGGACCCGGAGCGTCGACGACGGCATATACGGCGACGCCCACGTTATCCGGGGCGCGGCGGGGCTCAACCGGGCTAACGATTTCTGGGATGGTCGCGGAACGCCGGCGAGGGCCGGCCTCGTCCTCGGCGCGACAGCAAAGGGTTATTGGTTCGATTCGTCCGTGCCTCATGCTCTGACCTGCGGAAAGACAGGTTCCGGCAAGACCCAGCTGCAGGTGCTGGAGACAATGCACCTGACGCTTGCGGCCGGATGGAACGTCGTCTCGACCGGCAAACCGGAGGTGCTTGAGCTCACGGCCGAAAAGGCGCGGGAGCTCGGCTACGAGATCGTCGTCCTTGATTTGACGGGATACCCGGGTGCCAGTCGGTACAACCCCATCGGGCTCGTCGCCGATGCCGTCGAGGCGGGCGACACCGATGCCGCAGTGAGGACTGCCCGGCAGGTTGCCGTCGATCTCATTCCCCTCGGCGGGGAGAAGAACACCTACTTTCCCAAGGCTGCACGCAACATGCTCGCCGCCTGCATCCTTGTCGTCTGCACGGCCGACGTCCCGCGTAAACAGAAGAACCTTGCGAGCGTCGCCGCGCTCGTCGAGCGCGGGACCGCCGGCGACGACCCGAAGGATCCGTCTGCTCCCCTCAAGGGCTACATCCGCGGACTCGGCCCGACGCACCCGGCGTTCTCGCCGGCGTCCGACCTCCTCGGGGACGGCGGGGCGACGACGGCGGGCAAGAACGTCGTGTCCACCCTCAAGGAGGCCCTGAGCATCTTCTCGGACGGGGCGCTCCGCGCCGTGACGTCCGAGAGCAGTGTGTCGATCCGCGACCTCATCGAGAGGAAGACGGCCGCGTACATCGAGATGCTCGATGAGGGGGACCCGTACGGCGTCGTCTATACCTGTTTCCTCAACCAGTGGTGGCAGGTGGCGCAGCAAGTATGCAAGGAGAGCGGCGGCCGGATGCCGCACGAGACGGCTCTCGTGCTCGATGAGATCGGCAACCTTAACGTCAAGGTGGCGTGCCTGCCGGCCATTGCCACACTCGGACGAAGCATGAGAATCCATGAATACCTCTTCGTTCAGAATCTCAAGCAGCTGAATTCGTACAACGAACCCGGCGACGGCGGGGCCGGGCGCGACAAGCTGGTCGGCTCCGTCGGCACCAAGGTCGCCCTGTCGCTTTCGGAGCCCGAGGATTTCAAGTTCTTCACGTCGCTCGTCGGAAAGCGCACGGTGCGCTCGATGGGGACGTCCAGCCAGAAGGGCCAGGGCCGCACGTCCGTTGGAACGAGCTACAACGAGGCTGCCGTTCCCCTGATAAACGAATGGGAATGGCAGCAGCGCATCCCCATCCGCGACGGTCTCATCGCAATCAAGGGCGGCGAGAACTCGAAGCCCGGGCGCGAGGGCGTCTTCGAGTTTCCGCTCGACTACGCCAGCCGGACGCCCGCCGGCCCGTTCTTCGGACTCGGGGACGAGCAGGCCGAGCGTGCGAAGCGGGCCGCGTATTACGCGCGCGCCAAGGCCTCCGCCGACGGGGCCAAGTACGAGGTCCCGGAACCGTGGTGCCCCGAGTTCGAAGCCGGCAACGGAGCGGACGATGACGAGGTCGCGCCCGACGACGTGTTCAAGGCGGACGAGGACAACGCGACCCTTTCGGACGAGTGGGCCGCATGGGACGAGTAGGGGGACGGACATGACGGCTATCAAGCAGGTGGCGATCACGAGCGCGCAGCACATGAAGAGTTTGTCGGGCTATCTCGACCGAACGAGCGAGAAGCACGATGCGCTCGACTTCGACTCGCAGAACCTCAACGAACCGGAGAACTGGGCCAGGGAGATGGACCGTACGCGCGAGGCCTACGGCCACAACGAGCCCGGCCGCAAGGGCTCGAAATGCACTTACTGCTACCACCAGATCATCGCGTTCAACCCTGACGAGTGCGACGTCAACGGGGGAAAGATGTCCAGGGATGGCTGCATGGAGTTCGCCCGGGAGTGGGTTGCCCGCTACTACCCGAACCAGGAGGCGGCGTGGGCGCTCCATCTGGAGCACTCGAAGGACGGGACCGACCGGTACGCCGTCCATATCGCCATCAACCGGACCGACCTCTCGACCGGAAAGCGCCTCAACGACGGCAGGGCGTCCCGTCAGAAGACCCTCCACGCGGCGAGGATGCGCGAGATGGACGAGCGTTGGGGGCTCTCCCAGCTTGAGCGCGGGGCGCGCAACAGCCGCGTTCACGCCCGGCAGGAGTCGAGGGGCGAGCGGCGGGCCCGCGAGATCGGCTCGAAGGCAGCCCCGGGCTTCGAGACCGACCAGGACCATGTGCGCCGGGTCGTGCGCGAGAGCGTTCGCGAGGTCGCGGCGTCCGGCGCGCCGAACAGGATGCGCGCGCTCAACGAGGCCTTGGAGCGGAGGGGCGTCCACATGCGCCTCAGCCGCGACCGGAACCTCGGGGAGCGCGACCTCGTCTTCGAGTACCGCCCGACATACGACCGCAGGGATGCGCGCGGGCGCGCCGTCAGGAAGGCCGCGATCAGCGGCCGCAAGCTCGGTCGCGGCTTCACGAGGGGCGGCATACAGCACGCCCTGGGCATCGGTGCCGCCGTCTACCGGATGGCGGAGAGGTCGATGGACGACGGCCGGGGCAACGAAATGTAGAAGGGTGCGAGATGCGCCCGGCGAGAGGAGTAATGGCTATGGAAATCAACATCAAGCTCGATGCCAAGCTCAAAATGCGCGATGGCATAGCCGAGCTGAGGCTTACCGACAATGTTCCGGATTCTCCCTGGTACCAAGATGGCGCGGGGAGGGATTTCTTCGACGCTCTCTGCCGCGTCGATGGAGATGGCGGGGGATTCCGCGTGCGCCGCGCTTCCGGTCACACGGCCGTCCTCGTGGTGCGCGACACGGGCATCGATACCGGTTGGGCGAACGAGCAACAAGCTTAATCGGCACATCTTGAAGAGGGGCCAAGGCCCCTCTTCTCGTCTCCCGGGACCGGAACGCAACAGGCGTCCCGCAAGCCCGGGGGACGGCCCCGCAGGGCAAGATATCTGTGCGTACGCGGAGGCTGCAAGTCGCCGCGTACGCACAGATACACATCTTGCATGTCCCGAGAAACGTGGTTCTTGCCGTCAAGCCACCTTCCCGTGCCGAGGTAGCGTTCCGTCAGGTTGCCGT
>UQPT01000043.1:0-17427 GCA_900543045.1 uncultured Collinsella sp. | reverse complement strand
TTTATTGGAGGCCTTGACCAGCTGCTGTGCCTGCCGGTGCTCAACCAGGTGCTGCAGGCGGCCGAGGGCAATGCTGCGGATGGTGCCGTCTACCCTCAGATCATCAACATCGCCTTCCAGATGGCGTTTGCCATGATCACTGCCGCTATCGTTACGGGCAGTCTGGCAGGCCGCGTTAAGTTTGGTGCCATGACGGCTTTCCTGGGCATTTGGCTGCTCGTGGTTTACGCGCCGCTCGCCCACATGGTTTGGGGCGGCGATGGCTCCTTTATCGGCGACATCATCGGAGCGCTCGACTTTGCCGGCGGCGACGTGGTGCACATTTCGTCCGGTCTTACGGGCCTGATTCTCTGCTTAATGCTCGGCCGTCGTCGCGGCTTTGGCATGGTGAGCTATCGTCCGCATAACGTGCCGTTTGTAGCACTGGGCGCCGGCCTGCTTTGGTTTGGCTGGTTTGGATTTAACGGCGGCAGCGAGTTTAAGGCCGACGCCGTGGCGGCGCTCGCCATCCTCAACACCGTGACGGCCAGCGCGGCGGGCATGGTCTCGTGGCTTGTCGTCGAGCGCGTGCACACCGGTCGTCCCACGCTGGTGGGTGCCAGCACCGGTTTGGTTGCGGGCCTTGTGGTGGTTACGCCGGGTGCGGGCTTTGTCGAGCCGTGGGCGGCACTGGTCATGGGCCTGATCGTATCGCCCGTCTGCTATCTGGCCATCAGCCATCTTAAGACCAAGTTCGGCTACGACGATGCGCTCGACGCGTTCGGTTGCCACGGTATCGGCGGCATCTTGGGCGGCGTGCTCACGGGCCTGTTCTGCGTGCCGGAGCTCTCGTGGACCGGTAAGGGCGGCCTGTTCTACATGGGCGACGTGTCGCTGCTTGTCTCGCAGGTTCTGGGCATTGTGGTGACGGTCGTTATTGTGCTGGTGCTCGACTTGGTGATCGCCGCGGTGGTCAAGGCGCTGTTCCACGGTAGCCTGCGCGTGGACGAGGCCGACGAGGCCCTGGGTCTGGATGCGAGTCAGCACGGCGAGAGCGCATATCCTTCTTTCTCCGGACTCGATTAGCAGCGCGGCTTTCCCAAGCACCCGACCTTGCCCCTCAAACCGTCGCTTGCGTACCGAAGTACGCGGCGCTCCTCTTTCGGGGCAATCTCGGGCACTTGGAAAACCCGCGTCATTGAATGGCAATTCATTTCTTTACTAAAGAGAGGAATTTACTATGAAGAAGATTACGGCGATCGTTCGTGCCGAGAAGCTTGAGGTTCTTAAAGATGCGCTGTTTGCTGCTGATGTTCGCGGTATGACTATCAACCAGGTGCAGGGATGCGGCGCGCAGCATGGCTGGAAGGAATACGTGCGCGGCAACGAGCTGCTCGTCAACACGATCCCCAAGGTGCAGTTCACCCTCATCTGCGCCGATGAACATGTCGACGGCATTGTCGACATCATCTGCAACGCTGCTCGCACCGGTGCCGTTGGAGACGGCAAGATCTGGGTTGAGCCGGTCGAGGAGGTTATCCGCATCCGTACCGGCGAACACGGCCCTGCCGCGGTGTAGGATCGACCGCCTGCCATCCGCAACGTTAAAATGCTGCAATGAGGCACAAGACTTGCGTTGCGGATGGGCGGATTATGGGTCGCAATAAATATCCCGAGGAGACGGTCGCGAAGATTCTCGACGCGGCACTGGAGCTATTCTGCGCACAGGGTTATGAGGGGACGAGCATTCAAGATATCGTTGACCGTCTTGATGGCATGACCAAGGGCGCTGTCTATCATCACTTCAAGAGCAAAGAAGAGATTTTCAATGCCGCGTTTGATCGGGCGATGACTCCGATTGTTGAGCACCGTCGCTCGATGCTTGGCGTCGGTAATATGACCGGCGCCCAAAAGCTAAAAAGGCTTTACGCTCCCGAGTCCGTTGTTCCGCAAATTGAGCTATGGGCACGTATGCGTCCTGCAGCAGATCCGGTAAAAAGTTCGCGTCTTCTGGCGATGCAGTACCAGGGCTCGTTTAACGAGTCTGCCGATGGCTATCTCTTGCCGGTGATCGAGGAGGGCATCGCCGACGGATCCATTGCGTGCGAATGCCCGCGTGAAGCGGCGGAGGCCGTATCGTTGTTGGCGAATCTTTGGCTGCTGCCGCTGTTCCGTCCGCTTGAGACCAAGGATCGAATGCTCGCTCGCGCTCAATGTTTGGCGCAGATGGCTGCCGCGGTGGGACTCGATTTGGGGGAAGAAGTGCTTCAGACAACGGCGCAGATTTGGGACGTATGGGACCGCGCCGGGTGGTAATATAGATACCAACGGTATGTAATAGATTTGAGAGGGCAGCTCCGGCTGCCCTTTTCAAGTCGATAAATACATACTAGCGGTATGTATAGGGGGTAGGCTTATGGCTGGACTGAGAGACGTCAGAGTCTTGTTGGAACCAAAAACAGTGCGGTCAATCAGGCTCGCGGAACTTCTGGTTGCGCAGCTGTGCACGTATTCGATGCTGTCGGCGCTGTGCTTTGCGTATCCACTTTACTTGTTCGATCGCAGTGGATCGTCAACGTTATATGGCGTCGTCGCGGCGATAGCGTTCATACCCGGCGTACTTGCAACTCCGGCTGGCGGAATCTTGGCGGATAGGGGAAGACATCGCGAGGTCCTCGTGGCCCTCGGCATTGCTCTGATGACTGCATCACTGCTGTCTATCCCCATGAAGCGCTCGTTGCCTCTTGCGGTCGTCGTAGTGGCGATACTTTGTGTTCAATATGGTGTTCAATCGCTGCTAAAGCCAACGCTCCAAATTGAGACGGTGCGCATGGCGGGTGAAAAGAAGGTTGAGCGGGCCACTGCATTGGTTTCGCAGGTGACCATGGTGAGCAATATCTTGGGTCCTGTGGTCGGGACGGCAGTCTATGGGTGCTTTGGCATCGATGCTCTTTGCACAATCGCGTCGGTAACGTTTGCGATTTCAGCTCTGTTGTTTGGTGGCGTACTCAAGCAAAATGCCTCATCTGAAACGCTGGGAGACAGCGCGACTCGTACGACATGCCGAAACGATTTTCGGGAGTCGATTCGGTATCTGTTGCAAAATGCATCATTGGTCGCTGTGATTTTGCTTGCGGCAGTTTTGAACCTTGCGTTGGTTGGGCTAACGATTGGCGCTCCCATTATTGTTACAAAGCATCTCGGCATGCAATCGTCCTGCGTTGGGATAGTTGAGGTTGCTCTGGGCTTGGGTGGTCTTACTGGCAGTGGCTTGGTCGGCATTTGGCCGCATCGCTTTTCTTTCAATGGCATATGTCGATATGTTGCGATGATCTGTTTTGGAGTCGTACCGATTATTGTTACGCTACTGTTCGGCGCAGATGTATGCGTGTTCACCGTGTTTGCGGTTGGTTCGGCATGGATCATGGTGTGGGCAAGCATTGCGTCGGTTGAAATCACCGCGTTTGTTCAGCGGGCAGCGCCGACTGAGCTCTGCGGAAAAGTGCTTTCGGTCGTTTACATGGTCCTTTCCTGCGCAACGCCGATTGGGCAATTGGTGTACGGCGTTGCATATGGTCGATGGGCACCGGCGTTTGTATTCGCAGCCATGCTGGCGGTGCTGACGCTGACGATGGCGCTGTTTTATCGGCTGAAAAGTCGCTTGCGGCGATTGTCTTAACGCGTAGTGGCACCGTGAATCTGCGGAGGCAGTGGCCCGCCGCGCCGGGACGGCATTGTTTGGACATGCCTCTCCTTCGTCTACAATATCGGGCAGACGAAGGAGGGGCATGCCCATGATCAAGATGTTCGCGAGCGACTTAGACGGAACGCTGCTTAACGCCCTGCACGAGGCAGATGGGACTATCCGCCGCGCCATTCGCGAGCTGACCGAGGCTGGCTTGCATGTGGTTCCCGCGACCGGACGCTCGACGCTGCCGATCGGCGAGCATGGCTTTACAGGCCTGGCGCTTGACGCCTGCTGCTCCAACGGATCCATCGTGCGCGACAGTCATGGCGAGGTGCTCAAAACCTGGACCGTCGACCCGCAGATCACCGAGGAGCTACTCAAGGAGTTTCCGGATATCTGTTTTGATTGTTCTACGCCCGATGGCATGTTTTCGAGTGGATCGTTCGAGATGCATCAGGCGGGCTTTAAAAAGGACAGCCCCATCAAGCGTATCGTGATGCGTGGCATGCGTGCACGTGGCGGCTATCACGAGGAACAGTATTTCGACCAGTCGATCGGCGACATCTTGCGCCACGATGTGTGCAAGATCAATTGTCGCGTGACCTCGCCCGAGCTGGAGCGCGACCTTAAGGCATATTTGGCCGAGCGATCGAACCGCGTGGTCAACGCGCCGTTCGATCCGGTGATGTTCGAGATCACGGACGTGGCGTGCAACAAGGGCGAGAGCGTGGCCTGGCTAGCGGGCTACTACGGTATTGCCGAGGACGAGGTCGCGGTCTACGGCGACGGCGGCAACGATATCGCCATGCTCAAGCGTTTCCGCCACAGCTACGCGACCAAAATCGCAAGCGATGCAGCTAAGGCCGCCGCGAGCGCAACTATCGGCAACCGCATGGTCCACGCCGTCCCCAAACACATGCTCGCCACCATGCATAAGCAGAGCTCCCGCACCATCATTGAATAATGTGACAAAGGGACTGTCCCTTTGTCACAGTGGGGACTAGCTTCTTTAAACACGAACATATATTCGCATATTTAACTGCGCTTTGATAGAATTGTTGCTGTTGGCGGCAGTTCCATGTGCCGGGCAGCGCCCTCCATCTGATGGGAGGTGATGCCCATGACCGATTTGATTGATTTCGTGAGGCTCCTGACCGCATTGGTCTCGCTTCTTACGACGCTTATCGGACTTTCCGAGGCACTCAAGCAACGCTCGAAGCAACGAAAGAGGGGTCGCCGCCGCTAAGGCGTTGACCCCTTAATCCACGCAACGGCGCTGCCCAGCTTTGCAGAACTTGGGCTGCCGTCGACACCATTCTACCCACGAATGACATTTTGGACAATCGGCAATGTCGCTTCTAAAAGCTGAGCGCAACCTAATGTGACAAAAGGACAGTCCCTTTGCCACAATCTAAATATTGCCTTTACGTGTTGATACACACGGTGTGCAATAATACTCGCACTGTGCAATAGCGCACAGGCTGAGTAACAAGGAGGACGCTTGTCCCAGCTCGAGAAATGCGATCGCCGGTCCCTTCGCTCGCAGCGTGCCCTTCGCCAGGCACTTGCCAGCGAGCTTGCCGAAAGCGGCGACCTTTCGCGCATTAATGTCGCGTCGCTCACCGAGCGCGCTGGCCTTACGCGTCGCACGTTCTATTCGCACTACCGCGATATCCCCGACTTTATCAATCAAATCGAGGACGGCTTGCTGGCCGAGATCCGTGAGCGCATTGAGTTCATTACCGCAGCTCAGCTGCCTGATCTCTATCACAATATCGATGAGCTCGAGCCGGCGCCCGGTTCGGTTGAGCTGCTGCGTTATCTTGCGGCCAACCGCGACTTAATCGGTGCGCTGCTGGGGCCGGGCGGCGACCAGGCCTTCATTAAAAGGATTATCGACACTGCGCGTGAGGCTGTGGTGCCGCGTGCGCAGACGGGCATTTTGGGCCTGGCGCTGGGCACGTTCTTTGACTACTACGTCACCTACGTCGTGAGTGCCGAGGTCGGCATGATTCAGCGCTGGTTTGAGCGTGACCTTTCCGAATCGCCCGAGGCCATGGCGCGCATCATGACGGTTATCGCCTTTGTGCGCCCCGGTGACCTGTATGGCCAACCCATCGATATCAACGTGCCGGAATACGGCATGAAGCTATTGAACTTGCAGCTCGAGGACGCGGCCGACACCGCCGCAACCGTCGAGTCCAACAACTAAGAGGAGAGACAATGAGCAAACTCGCCGAAGGCATTAAGGACCGTATAGTTGCTGCCGCGCGCGAGGCCGCGCCCGCCGTGGCGGACGCCGCGCAGAAGGCCGCGACCGCTGCTGCCGAGAAAGTTGTCGAGGCTGTTGCCGAGGCCAAGAACGCGGCAGGGGAGACGTCCGTCGCTAGCGAGCCCGTAGCCGCCGCCCACGCCCCCGAAGGCGCGATCTTCAACCCCGAGGCCGCCCGCGGCAACCTGCACCTGGGCATCGACGTGGGCTCCACCACCGTTAAGCTCGCCGTGCTCAACGACGACAACCAGATCGTCTACGCCAAGTACCAGCGTCATCACACCGATGTCCGCGCTTGCGCCCGCGACCTGTTCGCGGGCGCTGCGACCGTGCTGCCGACGGCCCAGATGACCTGCGCCATTACCGGCTCGGGCGGCCTGCTGCTGTCCCAGTGGCTCGACCTGGAGTTTGTCCAGGAGGTCATCGCCAGCAAACGCGCCGTCGAGACCCTCATCCCGGCCACCGACGTCGCCATCGAGCTGGGCGGCGAGGACGCCAAGATCATCTACTTTGACAACGGTATCGAGCAGCGCATGAACGGCACCTGCGCCGGCGGTACGGGCGCGTTCATCGACCAGATGGCAACCTTGCTGCACACCGACGCGAGCGGCCTTAACGAGCTCGCGGCCAACGCCACCACCATCTATCCCATCGCCAGTCGGTGCGGCGTATTTGCCAAGACCGACGTGCAGCCGCTCCTCAACGAGGGCGCCCGCCCCGAGGACGTCGCCGCTTCCATCTTCCAGGCCGTCGTGACCCAGACCATCTCGGGCCTGGCGTGCGGCCGTCCCATTCGCGGTAACGTCGCCTTCCTGGGCGGCCCGCTGCAGTATCTCTCCGAGTTGCGCCATCGCTTCTACCTCACGCTCAACCTGGACGAGGAGCACCGTATCGTGCCCCAAAACGCCCACCTGTTTGTGGCGAGCGGCGCTGCCATGGCGCACGAGTCCAACAAGCTCAGCACGTTCCCGCAGCTTATCGAGGCCATCGACAGCCTGGGTGACACACAGGGTGCCGAGGTCGAGCGCCTGGATCCGCTCTTTGCCACCGACGAGGACTTTGCTGAGTTCAAGAACCGCCACGACAAGGAAGTCGTCCCTAAGGGCAAGCTCGACGGCTACACCGGCCGCGTGTTCATCGGCATCGACGCCGGCTCCACCACCATGAAGGCCGCACTTGTGGGCGAGGACGGTCAGCTGCTGCACACTTGGTATGGCAACAACAACGGTGACATCCTGGGCACGGCCAAGGTTATCATGGCCGATTTCTACAACCACATTCCTGCAGGCTGCACCATCGGCCACGTGACCACCACGGGCTACGGCGAGGCGCTGCTCATCGAGGCCCTCAAGGCTGACTCCGGCGAGATCGAGACCGTTGCGCACCTGCGCGGCGCCAAGGCGTTCCTGCCCGGCGTCGAGTTTATTCTGGACATCGGCGGCCAGGACATGAAGTGCCTGCGCGTCAAGGACGGCGTGATTGAGCACATTATGCTCAACGAGGCCTGCTCATCGGGCTGCGGCAGCTTTATCGAGAGCTTCGCCGTGTCCATGAACATGGACGTGCGCGCGTTCGCCGATGCCGCCATCCATGCCAAGGCCCCGGTCGATTTGGGCAGCCGCTGCACGGTCTTTATGAACTCGCGCGTCAAGCAGGCGCAAAAGGAAGGTGCCACGGTGGGCGACATCGCGGCCGGCCTGTCCTATTCCGTCATCAAGAATGCCCTGTTCAAGGTCATTAAGCTGCGCGACCCCAAGGAGATCGGCAGCCAGGTGATCGTTCAGGGCGGCACCTTTATGTCCGATGCCACGCTGCGCGCGTTTGAGCAGCTCACCGGCGTTCATGCCGTGCGTCCCGACATCGCCGGCTGCATGGGCGCCTATGGTGCGGCCCTGCTCGCCCGCGATCGCGCCGGCGCCGACGGCACCTCGACCATCCTTTCGGCCGAGGACATCGCGCACCTCACCGTGACGCAAAAGCATGTCCGCTGCGGCCGCTGCTCCAACAACTGCCAGCTCACCGTCAACGACTTTGGCGGCGGCAGGCGCTTCATTACCGGTAACCGCTGCGAGAAGGGTGCCGGCCACAAAAAGCAAAAGACCGAGGCCCCCAACCTCTTCAAAAAGAAAAACGAGCTGCTCTTTAACCGCGAGGTTCTGAGTCCTGACGAGGCCCCGCGCGGCACCGTGGGTATCCCGCGCGCACTCAACATGTACGAGAACTACCCCTTCTGGCACGCGTTCTTTACGCGCCTAGGCTTTAGCGTGCAGCTGTCCGACCAGTCGAGCAAGAAGACCTACCAGGCGGGCATCGAGTCCATGCCGTCAGAGAGCGTGTGCTATCCGGCCAAGATGAGCCACGGCCATGTGATGAACCTTATCGACCGCGATGTCGACTTCATCTGGATGCCGTGCGTGCGCTGGGAGCGCAAGGAGGATCCGACCGCCGGCAACTGCTATAACTGCCCCATCGTCATGAGTTACCCCACGGCGCTGGCGCTCAACATCGACGAGATCCGCGAGCAGAACATCGAGTTCCTGTATCCGTTTGTGCCGTATCACGACAAGACCGAGCTCAAGCGCCGCCTGTATCAGGTGCTCGCCGTCGACCGCGTGGCCGATGCGCAAGCCGGTCGCGGTCGTGTGCGCGGTCCCAAGATCACGCGCTCCGAGGTCGATGCCGCCGTCAACGCTGCCTTTGAGGCCGATGCGCGCTTCCACGAGGACATCCAGACCATGGGCGAGGAGGCCCTTAAGTGGGTCGAGGACCACGGTGGCCATGGCATTGTGCTCGCCGGCCGCCCCTACCACAACGACCCCGAGATCAACCACGCCCTGCCCGAGCTTATCTCGAGCTTTGGCTTTGCGGTCTTTACCGAGGATTCGCTCGCGCATCTCGTGAAGCCCGAGCGTCCCATCCGCGTCGTCGACCAGTGGATGTACCACAGCCGCCTGTACGCCGTCGCCCGTTTTGTGACGATGCGCAACGACTTGGACCTGATCCAGCTCAACTCCTTCGGCTGCGGTCTGGATGCTCTGACCACCGACCAGGTGCAGGAGATTCTGGAGGCCAGCGGCAAGATCTACACCGTGCTCAAGATCGACGAGGTGTCCAACCTGGGCGCCGCGCGCATCCGCATCCGCTCGCTCATGGCCGCGCTTAAGGACCAGGAGGCCGAGCGCTTGGCCGAGGCTACGGCAGCGGGCGAGGCCTACGAGCAGGGCGATGCCGCGCCGGTGGCGCCCTCCACGGATGCCCCTGCGTTCGCGAGCCGCAAGTACACGTTCGAGGCGCAGCGAGAGAGCGCCTCGACCGCATGGCCCAAGGTGCCCTTTACCGAGCAGATGCGCGAGGAGGGCTACACCATTCTGTGCCCGCAGATGGCACCGATCCACTTTGACCTGGTCAAAGAGGTGTTCCGCGGTGCCGGCTACAACTTGGAGCTGCTGCCCTCGACCGATCACGATGCCGTCGAGGCCGGCCTGCGCTACGTGAACAACGACATCTGCTACCCGTCGATTCTGGTGACGGGCCAGATTATGGAGGCCATCGAGAGCGGTCGGTACGACCTGTCCAAGACGGCCGTGGTTATCAGCCAGACCGGCGGCGGCTGCCGTGCCACCAACTACATCGCACTCATCCGCAAGGCCCTGCGCGAGAGCGGCCACCCCGAGATCCCGGTGATCTCGCTTTCGGCCGTGGCACTCGGCGAGGATAACCCCGGCTTTAAGATTACGCCGGCGCTGCTTAAGCAGGCAGTCTACGCGGTGCTCTTTGGCGACGTGATGATGCAGATGCTCTACCGCTGCCGTCCGTACGAGGCCACGCCCGGTGCGGCGAACGCACTCTACGAGGAGTACATGGCGCGCGCCCGCAAGCTGGCGCCCAAGTTCAACCGCCACAACTACACCAAGCTGTGCCGCGAGGCCATCCGCGCGTTCGACACCATGCCGCTCGTGGGCGAGGGTACTAAGCCGCGCGTGGGCGTGGTCGGTGAGATCCTGGTCAAGTTCCACCCCACGGCCAACAACCACGTGGTCGACGTGATCGAGCGCGAGGGCTGCGAGGCCGTGGTACCGGGCCTGCTCGACTTCTTCCTGTACTCCATGAGCAACGCCGAGCTGCAGAAGGACGAGCTGGGAAGCTCTGCCACTACGCGCGCGGGCATGCAGGCGCTCATCAAGCTTGTGGACTGGATGCGCACGCCGGTGGAGGAGATGCTCGAGAAGTCTCGCCGCTTTGAGGCGCCCGAGCGCATCGGCACCATGGCCGACAAGGCCCGCACGGTGCTTTCGGTGTGCAACAACATGGGCGAGGGTTGGCTGCTCACGGCCGAGATGCTCGACCTGATTGACCATGGTGCACCCAACATTATCTGCACGCAGCCCTTCGCGTGCCTGCCTAACCACGTGGTGGGCAAGGCCGTGATCAAGGAGCTGCGCCGCCAACATCCCGAGAGCAATATTGTCGCGGTGGACTACGACCCCGGTGCATCCGAGGTCAACCAGCTCAACCGTATTAAGCTCATGATCAGCGTGGCGAAGGAAAACATGCGCGCCGGCAAGGGCTTTAAGCTCGAGAAGGTGGCGCCGCTCTCGATGGACGAGGTCAGCGGCCAGATGCGCGCCCACGACGGCTGCGCGAGCTGCGGCTCGGTCGACGAGAGCGCCGTGGCGTCGGTCGCTGAGCGCCTGGGACGCGGCATTAAGAAGTAGTTGACCTGCTTCGAGCCGGATATAAGACAAACGGGTGGCAGCCGTGCCGGCTACCACCCGTTTTTGCTGGACATATGTTGCGTAAACGCCCCAACTATTGCCCTTTACGAACTTAGATATCGGAAGTATGCGGCAAAATCTGAATAGGCCGAGCACACCGGATATGTCCAAGCACTGTACCTGCGGTTTTATTGGCGAAAAACCGGGGTGTGCTCGAGGGTTCCGGAATTTGCCGCATACTTCCGAAAACGAGGTTTCGGTGGCACCAAAAATCGCCCTCGAACCCTGAGTTAATGAACAAGTGTAGCCGTTCGCCGCAAGTAACCGTCCGTTTATGGAACCCACCTCCAGCGTGCAGCCCTCTTACGGTTGAATAAATACACATCTATGGAATTACGTAAGAGAGGACTGTTCCTATGAGCTACAAGACCGTTTGCGTTGCCGGTGGCGGCGTGCTGGGAAGCCAGATTGCCTTCCAGGCCGCCTACTGCGGCTTTGATGTAACGATTTGGCTGCGCAGCGAGGGCAGCATCGGGCGCACCCAGCCCAAGATCGACCACGTGCGCGGGGAGTACATCGCGGCAATCGAGGGCATGGCGGACGGCACGGGCGAGTGGTGCTCCGGTATCGCCGATAGCGGCAAGCCCTTCGACAAGGAGGCGGCGCTCGCTGCCGTCGAGCGTGCCTACTCCACACTCAAGCTGGAGCTCGATCTTGCCAAGGCCGTGGCCGACGCCGACCTGGTCATCGAGTCCATGGCCGAGGACACCCAGGCAAAGATCGACTTCTACAAGAAGCTCGCCCCGGTTCTGCCGCAAAAGACCGTCATCGTCACCAACTCTTCCACGCTGCTGCCGAGCACCTTTGCCAAGTACACCGGCCGTCCCGAGAAGTACCTGTCGCTGCACTTTGCCAACTCAATCTGGAAGAACAACATGACCGAGGTCATGGCACAGGACCAAACCGACAAGCGCTACTTCGACGAGCTCGTCGACTTCGCCAACGACATCCGCATGCTGGCGCTTCCCGTCAACAAGGAAAAGAACGGCTACCTGCTCAATTCCATGCTGGTGCCGTGGCTGCTTTCGGGCCTTGACCTGTATGTCTCGGGCGTCAGCGACCCCAAGAGCATCGATCTCGCATGGACGCGCGGCACCGGCGCTCCCAAGGGGCCGTTCCGCGTGTTCGACACCGTGGGCATCCAGACGGCGTACAACATCGTCATGCAGTATCAGAAGGTCCCGGGCCTGGTGAGCCCGCTGCTCAAAAAGATGATGATGCCCTATAACTTTAAGGCCATGGCGTCCGTCCTCAAGAAAATGCTCGATGAAGGTAAGCTGGGCGAAAGCTCGGGTGAGGGCTTCTTCAAGTACTAAACGATTCTTTGGGGGGGGTGGACCGCGCCCCCAAAGCCGTGTTTCTGCGCCGTTGCATGCTTAAGCTACCGCTAAGGGGTGTTTGTTAAGCTGCGGACCAATATTGGACAGGGCTGGGCAAACGCCATGGTATATGAGACAAACGACGGTGGCATTCAAAGACGGTAACGATATGGGTTTGAGAAGCGATGGCGTTCGATGTTATCGACTACGACCACGGCACGCATTCGTTTGGGCGCATCTTTACGGTGGACGAGACGGCGCGCACCTATGAGCTGGAGGAGCAGATCGCAGTGCCGTTCTCGGGCTACGTGAGCAGTGCGCAGCGCGTCGGCGACTCGAACAGCATGCTCGTGGCATCGGGCCAAGCCAAGACCTTTACCGAGTACGACCGCTATGGACTGCCCATCGCCACCTACGAGATGGAAGCCGAGAAGTACATCTACCGCGTGTACAAGTACGAATTGTAGCGCGCGCCTACTTTTGACCGATGGAGTGCGAAAACACGCCGCTCGCCGATGCTCTCCCCGCGAGTGGCAGTCATATGGTTTGATGTTGCAAACATATGACTGCCGCTGGGCTGCGGGCGACGCTTGCTCTGATATCGGAGGTTCCAGGTATGTTTCGCGCTCCATTCAACAACTATCGGTTGGGCTAACATGGGTCGCCGTGCTATTTCGATGACCCTTGCAGTGGTCTGCCTGGCTGTGCTCCTGGGCGTTACAGGGCTGTTTGCTATAAGCCGAGAAACGTCCTATATGCAGGAATGCGCTTCCGAAAGGTTTGCCATTGATGGTTTCTATCGGGATGACAAAACAGGTTTGGAAACCCTTGCCTTTCATGAGGAGGATGGCTGTCGATGGCAACTGGTCAACAAAGACGGAAGCAGCGTTGACGGGCAGTTTAAGCGTACGGATGATCCCAACATCCTGATATTAAAGAAGGAAAACGGTGAAGAATTCGGTACGGTCCACGTGGCGTACTTGTCACGCCGACGCGATCAGGGCTTGCTCTACCTATTTAGAGATACCAGGGTGACCCGTTTTTATCTGGTGAGTACCGGTCCGGCGTTTACGGTGGAGTCTGGCGATGTCGATGCGGACAGTTGATTCACGGCAATAAAACAGCGAGCGGGGCACGGACATGAATCGCGCCCCGCTTTTTTGCTCGCGGCCTGCGTCGCGTCTGCGCCTCGTTCCGACTCGCGCCCGTGCGCGCATCCATCTCACATCCCGCATCACTTCACATCGAACTCCACGCGATCGAGTTCGGGCACGTTGAGGTCGATGAGCTTGCGGGCAACGCGGCGGTCGTGCGCCCCAAGCGTCTCGCTTGTCGTCACATGGGCGACAATCTCGCGCTCGACGATACCCTCCTCCTCGCCTTCGGTGGTCGAGGTCTCGACGGCGACGGTGTAATCCTTAAAGCCTGGCAGCACCGCCGCAAGCTCGCGCGTGGTTTCGGTGACGCCGTAGCCGTCCTGCACGCCGGCTTGCGCCGAGCCAATAGACCCCGTCGTCATAACGATGCAGGGGATGGCAAAGACTACCGTGCCCACAATGATGCGGCGGCGCACCTTGCGCGATAGCTCGTCGACCTCGGCGTTTTCTTCAGCAGTCACAATACCGTCGCCGTTCAGGTCGCGCTTGAGCGGCACGCGCAAAAGAAGCAGAACGGCTTCGGCCGCCAGCGCGATAAAGACAACGTTGATGCCAAACTCATAAAGCGCCGAGAGAAACAGTGGCCCGCTTGCGATGGCGATGCCATAGCCCGCCGCGCACAGGGGCGGCATGAGCGCGGTCGCCACGGCCACGCCGGCGATGAGCGTGGCGGGTTCCTGGTCGCGCGAGTTGCCCAGGCCACCCGCAAAGCCGCCCGCGAGCGCGACGGCAAGGTCCCACACAGTCGGTGTCGAATTGTCGATGATGGCGGCCGTGGTGGTGCCAAGGGGCGAGAGCTTAAAGTACAACGTAGACGTGACCAGGCAAAAGGCCATCTGTAGAGCCAAGCCCGCGACGGCCTCGACGGTAATCTCGCGGTCGAGCGTAGCGATGCCGTATGCCATGGCAAGAACCGAGCCCATGAGCGGGCAGATGAGCATGGCGCCCACGATGGCGATGTCCGAGTCGATATCGAGGCCGATGCTTGCGATGAGCATGGCGATGATGAGGATGCACAGGTGCGAGCCGGTCAGGCGCGCCCCGTTTACAAAGCGTTTGCGGATCACGTGATAGGGTGCGCGACCCTCGCGAATGTTGAACGCCCGCTTTAGGAAGCGATGCGCCTGTTCAGCCGCTTCGCTGTGGGCGGGGCGGATGCCATGGCGCCGATGATGGCGCTCGCGCAGCCGCTTGATCTGTTGTTTGTCGAGTTCCATATCCACCTCGTATTGCCGCGGGAGCGCGGGTGTGTTCGCAGCATGTACTCTACACCGTGAGGGGCGGCGCGGTCATCTTGGCGTGGAACTTAAGCGAGTGGGAAAACGGGTGCGTAGCAAATGCGTTGCGGCCGAGGGTTTCGGCAGATACAAAAAAGCGCGGGATCGGATTGGATCCGACCCCGCGCTCTGCGCTGGTGCGTTGTTGTTCGGCCTATCCCAGCAGGCTTAAGCCCACGGAGACAAACGCCAGGATAACGCCGACGATTGACTCGCCGCCGAGCAGGCCGCTGGCGACAACCAAGCCCTGTTCCTGGAAGGCGGCGTCCTTGGCAGCCCTTTCCTCGTCAGAAAGACCAGCGGTGGCGTCGCGGTGGGCGGACCACTTGTCGTAGGCGAGTTTGACGCAGGAGCCCAGGAATGCCGTGAGTGACATGTAGAACGGCAGGTACACGCCCAGGCCGATCATCATGGCCGGAATGCCGAGCCAGTACATGACGATGCCGGCGATAAAGCCGCCAACGAACCACGGCACGCTCGGGATGCCCGAGACCATGGTAGCGACCACACTTGCCTGCGCGGCCACAAAGCTCTTGTCGGGACCAAAGGCGTCCGGACCATAGGCGGTGACAAGCGCGACCATGACGGCGGCGGCGACCAGGGCGCCCACGATGCCGCCAATGGCTTGGCCGATCCACTGCGCACGCGGGTTGGTGCCCAGCACGGCGCCGGCCTTAAAGTCGTTCATGACGTCGCCCGCAAGGCCGCACGCCACGGCCACGATGCCGGCGATAAAGAACAGTTTGACCTGAGCGATCTGTGCGAAGGCAGCCACGATGAGCATGACGATGAGGCCAAAGATCTCCATGGGGTCGATGCCCGTCTGGCCGCAGCTCTGTGCGCTCATAATGGTAGTGACAAAGGTGAACAGCGTCACGATGACGGCCGGGACGGGACCAAGGTCGAGCGCGATGGCGACGATCACGGCGATGGCGGCAGCGCCCAGGCCGATGATGCCGGCGTCGAGCTTAAGGGAGCCCGAGATGAGCGACTGCTCGTCGGTGTCGGTGGAGCTGTCGGCGGCAAGACCGCGGACGATACCGGCGACCTGCGGCAGGATGTCCTTGAGGACGACGGCGACGCCAAAGCCCATCATGAGGCCCATGCCCAGGGACTTGACGATGCCCTGCGCGGTCACAATATCGAACAGACCGGCAGCGGTGCCGCCCACGATGATGCCAAAGTTGCCCAGCAGGGCGCCGGCAAACCAGAAGGCGACCGGGGCGAAGCCCACGAGGAAGCCGACGGAGAGCAGCATGGGCGAGTTGTAGATGCCAAAGGTCACGCCGGGGATGTTGAGCGTGCATAGCATGCTGGGCACCACGCCCAGAGCGTCGCGAAGCACGCTGTAGATGCCTGCGATGGCCATAGAGCCAAAGAGCTGCTTGCCGGTCTTGCCGCCGGCCTCGGTGGCGCGCAGGGTCTGAGCTGCGGCGTTGCCGGTGGGGAACTCCAACGCGGCGTCTACGATAAAGTGGCGGTGGATGAGTGCCGTGGCCAACAGGCCCAGGATAGTGCCGGCGAGTGCCACGATAAACATGTCGAGCCAGCTGATCTGGTTGGCATAGCCCAGCATCCAGGCGCCCGGGATGGTAAACGCCAGACCGCCGGCGACCATGGCGCCTGCGGACATGATGGTGTGGGTGACGTTTGCCTCGTTGAGGCTGGCGTTGCCCATGAGCTTAAGGAAGAACAGCGAGATGACGGCAGCGAAGACGATTGGCCAGGGGAGTGCGCCCATCTTGAGGGCGGTGTAGGCCGAGCTTGCCGTGATGATCACGCAGCCAAGGACGCCGATGACGACGCCGCGCAGCGTGAGTTGCCCGCGCATCGAAGCGCGGTTCGAGGGATTGCTCATATAAAACTCCTTTGCGTATATCCGCTTCCCCCGGGAGCGCCGTTACGGATACGGCGCGGGAAGTCGGGTTACCAAGGGCCGCCGCGTGAGCTCGCAAACGACCGCGCACCAGTATAGCCGCAAGCTAGTCATTTTGGGATGACTGGTTTAGGTAGGCGATATACTGCTGGACAGACGAAAGGAGTGCCGACGATGCTTAATGGGTGCGCATATATATTGACGGTCGACGTGGGCAACACGTTCATTCGCTTTGGCCTGTTTGCCGAGGATTCGGCCGCGGCACAGGAATGCCCGCTTGCGACGTGCGAGATCACGACGCCGTCGAGCATTACGGCCGACGAAGCGCGTATGCGTCTCGCTCAAGTCATGGCCGCGCTGGCGGCCGATGCGGGCATGCCCGGCGCGCTCGTTCCCGCAGCTGCAGTCCTGAGTTGCGTGGTGCCGGCGCTCGAGCGTCCGTGGAAGGCGGCACTTTTTCGCACCTGCACGGGGCGCGTGCTCACCGTGGGGCCGGGCCTCAAGACCGGCATGCCCGTCCGCTACGACGACCCGGCCGAGATCGGCCCCGACCGCATTGCCGACGCCGTGGCGGCCCGTGCCGTCTACGGCTCTCCGTGCATCGTGATCGACTTGGGTACCACGACCAATATCGAGGTCATCGACGCGCGCGGCACCTTTGTGGGCGGCGTCATCGCGCCGGGTCTGGCGCTTGGCGCCCGCTCGCTTTCGGCTGCTGCGGCGCGTCTGCCGCAGGTCGAGCCCTCGGCACCCACGCATGTGATCGGCCGCAACACGCGCGAGGCCATGCGTTCGGGCGTGGTTCTGGGCGAGGTGGCCCGCATCGACGGCATGCTCGACATGGTGCTCGCCGAGATGCGCGCGACCAAGGCCGCGGGGGAGGGCGACGTGCCCATCGTCATTACCGGCGACGATGCCGAGGCGCTCGCGTCGCTGGTCGGCCACAGCCTGACGGTAGACGACGCGCTGACGTTGCGAGGACTCGCCGAGCTCTACCGCATCAACCAAAAGCCCCGCCGCGTGTAAAAGTGAACTGCCTCCCATTTCTTGGACACAAGAAATGGGAGGCTTTTTTATGGCTGGA
>UQPT01000042.1:0-17869 GCA_900543045.1 uncultured Collinsella sp. | reverse complement strand
TCGGTGTCCGCCAGGGCCGGCGAGGTCTTCGAGCAGGCCGAGGACTCCGCGCTGGCGTTCACGGCCTTCCCCAGGGCGCACTGGGCCAAGCTCCGCACCAACAACGTCCAGGAGCGCGCCAACCGCGAGATCAAGCGCCGCTACAGGGTCGTGCAGTCCTTCCCCTCGAGGGAGTCGATGCTGCGCCTGACGTGCGCGAGCCTCATGGAGACCGAGGGACAGTGGTCCCAGCAGCGCGTGTTCTCCGAGGCCTCGGCCGCCGAGGGCTTCGCCGAGCCCGCGGACAGGCCGGCCCCGACAGAGGGGAGGCGCCGCGCGCTCGGGCGGCGCGCCAGGGAGATAGTGGACGAGATAGTCGAGAGGCGCGGTCTCAAGAAGGAGTAACATCGGGACTTGCAGCGACGGACCTCGGGACGCTCTTACACCACGTCTGCGCGCGCCACCGTACCGGCTCGCGGTAGGGGATATTTTTGTCGAAATTTGGAAAAGAGAGGACAGATCATGGCAGGTAAATACGACGATCTTGCTGCCCAGATCGTAGAGCTGGTTGGCGGCAAGTCCAACGTCAAATGCGTCGCACACTGCATTACCCGTGTTCGTTTTAAGCTCAAGGACGAGTCGAAGGCCAATGACGAGGCAATCTCCGAGCTGCCCAACGTCATCAAGGTCATGCACGCCAACGGCCAGTACCAGGTTGTTGTGGGCAACATCGTCGAGGACGTCTACGACGCCGTTCTCAAGGCCGGCGGTTTTAGCGACGGCGGCGCCGTCGACGCCGATGACGACGATGCCGCTCCCAAGGGCGTTACCGATGTGATCATCGACCTCATCTCGGGCATCTTCGCCCCCATGCTCGGCACCTTCGCCGCTGCCGGTATCATGAAGGGCCTGCTGGCGCTCGCTACCTTCCTGGTCCCGAGCTTTGCCAACGACGGCGCCTACACGCTGCTCTACACCGTCGCTGACGGCATGTTCTACTTCCTGCCCGTGGTGCTTGGCTTTACCGCGGCCAAGAAGTTCAAGATGAGCGAGTTCAACGGCATGGCCATCGCCTTTGCCCTGGTGTATCCCACCATGGTTGCCCTGACCTCGGGCGAGGTTGTCGGCTCCGTCGAGCTCGGCTTTGCTGGCACCTTCTCTTGGTACACCACGTTCCTGGGCCTGCCGCTCATCATGCCTGCCTCGGGTTACACCAGCTCCGTTATCCCCATCCTGCTCATGGTCTGGTTTGGCTCCACCCTCGAGCACTGGGTTAAGAAGTGGATGCCCGCTTCTATGAAGATGTTCTTCACCCCGCTGATCGTCGTCACCGTTACCGTCACCCTTGGCTATCTGGTCATTGGCCCCATCGCCACGCTCATCACCAACCTGCTTGGTGAGTTCTTCGCGCTGCTGTTTGGCCTGCCCATGATCGGCTCCCTCCTGGGCTGCACCCTCGTCGGTGCCTTCTGGATGTGCCTGGTCATCTTTGGCTTCCACTGGTCGCTCGTGCCCATCGCGCTGGTCAACCTGTCCACTCTGGGCCACGACTACATCCTGGGCTCCGTTATCGCCCACTCCTTCTCGCTGGGCGCCGTGCTCTTCGCCATGTATCTCAAGAACAAGGACGAGAAGTTCCGCGGTATCGCGCTGCCGGCCATGATCTCCGCCTTCTTCTTTGGTGTCACCGAGCCCGCTATCTACGGTGTCGCCCTGCCCGATAAGAAGGCCTTCATCAACGCCAGCATCGGTTCTGCTGTGGGCGGCCTCATCATTGGTCTCTCCGGCGCCGTGGTGTACATGTCCGGTGGTCTGGGCGTCTTCAACTGGCTGTCCTTCATCGACCCCTCCGGTGTTAACGGCATCAACCACATGATCTGGGCTATCGTTGCCTCTTTCGTGGGTGCCGCCGTGGGCTTTGCGATCGAGTTTGCCACCTACAAGCCCGAGGCTGCCAAGTAGCCCAAACGACAAAGACTCGGTACCAAGCCGGCGGGGGGGCGCCCCGCCGGGTTTTTTCAAAGGGGCTAGATGCCATGCGCTCGTCCGAGCGACTGCCCAAAATCAAAACCATGCCGGATTACGGGGCTGAAACGGTGAGTGCTGACCATACCCCGTTTTTCCGTAAACTGACAAGCCTCCTACCTGCGGTTTTGTCCTTGCCGTTTCTGGCATGCTCAAGGGGCACTGGTTCTGCCCCGTAAACCGGCATGGTTTTGAACCTGCCAATAAGGGACAGGTTTATTTTGGTCGGTTTTATCTGGGCAAACGTCGTCTCCGTCAGCTCCGTCCGCATATCTTAAGCCGGCATAGTTTCGATGGGTCGGTCCGTGCGCGTCCCGCAACATGCCTCGCCACGAAACCGGCCTATCTACTACGTTTAAGTGGTAGGGGCCAACCACACGGTGGTTTTTCGAAAACCGCCAAGCCGTCTACCTGCGGTTTTATTTTTGACAATTGCGGCGTGGTCGGGGGTTCACGACTAAACGTAGTAGATGGGCCGGTTTCGTGGCGGCCGACTCAACGCGAACTCCGATCGGGACGCAAATTACCTCGTGGACGCCGCTTCGGCGTCCACGCAACATCCCAACACGTACGAAAGGAGCCAACATGGCTTTTCCCGATGGATTTCTGTGGGGCGGTGCCACTGCCGCCAATCAGTGCGAAGGCGGATACAACGAGGACGGCAAGGGCCTCGGCGTTCCCGACATCATGACCGGCGGCACGGTCTCCGAGCCGCGCCGCATTACCGACGGCATTCTGCCCCAGTACCACTATCCCAGCCACGAGGCCGTGGACATGTACCATCACTATCTCGACGACATCAAGCTTTTTGGCGAGATGGGCTTTAAGTGCTACCGCATGTCCATCAACTGGAGCCGTATCTTCCCCAACGGCGACGAGGCCGAGCCCAACCAGGCCGGCATCGAGTTCTACCGCCGTGTGTTCCAGGCCTGTCAGGAGCAGGGCATCGAGCCCATGGTCACCCTTAGCCACTATGAGCTGCCTTATGGTCTGTCCAAAAACTACGGAGGCTGGAAGAACCCCAAGCTCATCGATTTCTACCTCAACTACGCCCGCACCGTCATGACCGAGTACAAGGGCCTGGTGCGCTACTGGCTCACCTTTAACGAAATCAATTGCCTGCTCATGGGCGGCTTTGGCGGCGTGATGGGCGGCGGCATGGTGCCCGAGGCAACCGACACGCCCATGGCCTTTGGCGACTGCGACTGGGACGACCCGCAGGCGCGCTTCGATGCCCTGCACCATCAGTTCCTGGCGAGCGCCAAGTGCGTCACCATGGGCCATCAGATCGATCCCCAGAACAAGATCGGCTGCATGATCGCCGGCAACGCCTGCTACCCGCACACGTGCAATCCGGCAGACGTTCTGGCCGCACAAAAGCAGCAGCGCGAGATGAACTTCTACTGCGGCGACGTGCAGGTGCGCGGTGCGTATCCCTCGTGGGCGCCCAGCGTGTGGCGCCGCGAAGGCGTGCACGTGGAGGTTTCGCCCGAGGACGCCGCCACGCTGGCCGCCGGCAAGGTCGACTTCTACAGCTTTAGCTACTACATGAGCGCCACGGCCACGGCTGACCCGGTGCTGCTGGAGCAGGGCAACATCTTTGGTGGCGCCGGCAACGAGTACCTCAAGAAGAGCGATTGGGGTTGGGCGATCGACCCCGAGGGCCTGCGTTACTACCTGGAGGAGGTCTACGACCGCTACCAGGTGCCGCTGATGATCGTCGAGAACGGCCTGGGCGCGGTGGACGAGGTCGAGGCGGACGGTGCGATTCACGACGGCTACCGCATCGATTACCTGCGCGAGCATATCAAGCAGATGGAGATTGCCATCGAGGACGGCGTGGACCTGATGGGCTACACCATGTGGGGCTGCATCGATTTGGTGAGCGCCTCGACCGGCGAGATGAAGAAGCGCTACGGCTTCATCTACGTCGACAAGGACAACGACGGCAACGGCACGCTCGCCCGCAGCCGCAAGGACAGCTTCTTCTGGTACAAGAAGGTCATCGCCACCAACGGCGCCGACCTGGCCTAGCCAAATCTCAACCAGCGTAAACGTCGCAACCACCACAAAGGGGCCAGGCACCTTTGTGGTGGTTTTTGCTTTGGTAGATGTGTGGGACATGCCTTACAATCTACCAAGTAGTTCATGACGGGCGAAAAACGGAGAGAAGGGTCCTGATGTGTCCTTAATGTTTCATGCGGATAGATTGATTTGACAGACGGTGGCGAATGCCCACCGCCCGTATTCGTATGAAACAAGGAGTCTCCATGCTCGCATCTCTTTTCTCAAAGCCTCAATCATCGCTGTCCGTGCAGGCCAAGCGGCTGGTGGCGATGCGCTTTCTCATCTACACCGGGTTTCAGACCAGTTATTTTATCGGCGTCATCGGAACGCTCACCTATGCAGACGATGCCTCAGTCGTGGCGACATCGCTGGCCGTTCTGTTTATGAACGTTTTCGTGATCCTGGGATCCTTTGCGGGTGGCGCTGCGCTCGACGCCTGGGGTCCGCGCCGCCATTTCTTGCTGAGCATCATCGGCGCTCTCGCAACTGGCACGGCAATCATCGCCTTTGGCAGCGCGACCGGCGTCGTCCTACTCGGCGCGGTGTTTCTGGGCTTTGTGATGGGATTCGCCCAGCCCATCGCCACATCCTATCCGGCTTACCTCACCGACGATCCTGTCGAGCTCAAAGACATCAACTCCGCCATCGCCATGTTTTCAAACGTGAGTATCATCGTTGGCCCCACGCTGGGCGGCTTTGTCGCGGCGGCTGCGTCGTCGCGCGCGGTGTTTGTGCTCATGATGCTCTTTACCGTGCTGGCGCTCGTCGCCGGTTGGGGCTTTAGGCCGCAGACCAGCCATGTCGCTGGGCATGCGGATGCCGATTCGGCAGAGGAAGGGGAGCGTGCGGGACAAAGCTCCAACCCCAGCACGTCCGCCCGCGCCACCTTCGCAGCCAGCATCAAGACGGTCTTTACCAATAGCGTCCTCACCCTGCTGTTTTGCATCATTTTTCTTTCGAACTTTGGCTACGGAGCCTTCGATCCGCTCGAGTCGTTTTTCTATCGCGATGTTCTGCACGTTGGCGTTGAGTGGATGGGCTGGCTCTCGTCTGCCTGCGGTGTCGGCGCGGTGCTGGGTGCCGTGCTCGCGCTCCGCTTGCCGCCGCACTTGGTAAACCTAAAAACGCTGCTCGGGGCGCTTATGTCCGTGGGCTTGGGAAGCCTGCTCTATGTGGGGACGCCGTACGTGGGTGTAGCCCTCGTCGGCCAGATTGTCCTGGGCGTGGCGTGGGGCGTCGTCAACCCGCTCCACAACACCATCGTGCAAACGACGGCTCCGCTCGAGCAGCTTGGTCGCGTCAATTCGGTCATGGGCTTTGGCAATATGTTCGCCGGCGTGGCCCCTCTGGCGGTTGCACCGTGGCTGGCGGCAACATTTGGCGTGCAGCAGACGCTCGTGGGGGCAGGCATGGTCGTGACGGCGGTCCCTGCGGCGTTGCTGCTGTTTGGACGTAATCACTTGGATCGTGCCGTAGAGCGGTAAGAAACAGGTAAGAAACCATCACAACATTCGATGAAAATCGCGATTTTGCCAAAAAACATCGAATGTTGTGATGGTTTGGCCCGCAAACGTCATTTCCACCACAAAGGGGCCAGGCACCTTTGTGGTGGTTTTGCTTTGAGGGGCCGCGCCTGTGCCTTGGTATACCATGTACGCCGTTTGCGAATACACCCCACGCTGCCGCACAACCCAGAAAGGCCCCCATGGACGCCACCTTCAGCCACATCAAAGCCGTGTTCTGCGATATCGACGGCACGCTGCTCACGAGCCAGCACACGGTGTCCCCGCGCACCGTGGCGGCGATCCGCGCCCTGCGCGAGCGCGGCGTGCTCTTTGGCCTGTGCACCGGGCGCGACGCCCACGCGACCGAGGCCATGTACGAGCTCTGGGGCATCGAAGGCCTGGTGGACGTGCTGGTAGGTTGCGGTGGCGCCGAGGTCATCGACCGCGCGCACGACATTAACGAGCTAAGCTTCCCGCTGCCGGGTGAGACTATCGCGCGCATCTGCAAGCACATGGCGGACCTTCCGGCAACGCCCGTCTGCCCCCGAGACGGCGTGTTCTACGTGCCCGAGAGCAACGCGTGCGTCGAGCACCTGTCGCGCGTCGACGGCGTGCCCTACCAGGTGGTCGATTTTGCCGAGTTTTTGCGCGATCCGCAGCCCAAGGTGATGTTTACCACAGCGCCCGAGGTAATGCCGCGGGTGATTGAGCGGGCGTCGACGTTTGCCGATAACACTGTTAAGGCGGCGTCTCTGCAAACCACGCAGCGGCTCTACGAGTTCATGGATCCGCGCGTGTCCAAGACGCGCGGCCTTGTGCGCGTGGCGGAGCTCAACGACATGGAGCTCCAGAACATCTGCGTGTTTGGCGATGCCGATAACGACACCTGCATGGTGGCTGACGCCGGCGTGGGCGTGGCCATGGCAAACGGCAGCGACGCCACCCGTGCCGCCGCCGATTTTGTAACCGCCAGCAACGACAAAGACGGCATCGCGATCTTTATCGAGGAACATCTGCTGTAGCGCTGGGGGAGAACCACCGCAGAAGGGGGCAGGCTCTTTTGCGGTGGCCTCAGGCGATTTGGGCGAATTGATACCTAAAATCTGCGCGAAAAATCAAATATAGTTGCCTGAACATCATGCTTCTAACCACCGATGGGTTTAAAATATTCTCATCAATTCGGTAGGATATTCATCCCGGTTAATGACCTACCGCTCACGGTCGATTATCGACCGTTCACAGGATGTTTGCTCTTGAGCAAAATGTTGTGCAAATAAATCTAATGCCATTAAAAAATAATACGCAACTAAATTACCAGCAGAAACAACAAATAGATAGCGAATAAACGAAGGCAGATCTGAGTAAATGTCAAGAGAATTAAGAACTTGCACAAAAATGTCGGTTTTGCTGCTCAGATGTTTAAACAATCATTATAATTGCATCACTTAGCGAGCGCAATTACAGATTGCGCAGATACGTTTGATGGTGAAAGAGCAAGATCGCGGTCTCTTGGGGAGGAGACATCGATGAAAACGAATTCGGACAAATCTAAGCAGAGTAATAAAGCGACGCGCCGTGTACTGGCAGGCGTTTTGTGCGGAGCCTCCGTTTTGAGCCTGGTACTGTCGCTCGTCATGCCCCCGATCTCGCAGGCCATTGCCAACGATGCCCAGACGGTTTCTGCCGAGGAAACTGTGATGGGGGGGGGTTCCTCAAGTGAGTCTACTGATGTAGGCAACACTACTAACGGGGATGCCGAAAACCAGGATAGTGACGATGTCGAAAATGACGCGAGCGAGGATGCCGTTGCAGCAGACTCGACTGCTGATGATGCAGAGGTCGAAAGCACCGCGCAGCCTGCGGATGATGATGCTAACGGCGAAGGCACAATCGCACTTGCTGCGGAGAATGAATCGGCTCATGAAATCAGCAATGGGAATGAACTTAGCTCGAAGCTTTCTGATAAGGACCTTCGCGATGGAAATGGCTCCGCTACCTTTAAGCTTGTTAACGATATTGAATACAGTGGTGAGATTAGGCTTGAACAAACTGACGATAACCCTATCAATATCACCCTTGACCTAAACGGTCATAAGATTAAGTGCTTGAACACCGACAAGCCGTTATTTGATATTGCTAACGGCGCAACACTTACAATTAAGGATTCCGCACAGGCGAATGAGACGGTCAGCGAGGGCCAGCAGCTAACTAATCAGGGGCAGAGCCTGAATCCCGCCAATTATGGCAAGATAGCTGAGTTAATTCACGGTAACGATGGCATTCCGTCTCACCTTACCTACTACGTGACCGAATCGACCCCGAGTGGTACAGGGACAACCGAGACGCTTGTCAAACATGACGTTGATATTGAAGGCGCCATCGTGGCGTGCAACGGCAACGCAAATCTAAGGCTCATCAATCTGTATAACAACAACGGCAAGGGCTCGTTTAACCTTGTGAGCGGCGTGATCACGCAAAAGAAAGGCGGCAGGGTTAGCAGCTTGGTCTATGCCGAGAACGGCTCTACAGTCAACATGAGCGGCGGCTACGTGTGTGGCGCTTCTAGCTCGGGCGCGGGCGCGGGCATTAAGGTATCCAACGCGAAAGGCGTCGCTTCGACCCTTAATTTGACCGGTGGTGTAATTGCCGGCAACAGTGCTCCTAATGGCGGCGGTGTGTATGCTAAAGACTCCACGGTCACCATGACTAATGGCGTAATCTCCGGCAACAGCACACTTCCTTCTGGTGCTGGTTTCGGCGGCGGCATCATGGCCAAAAACGGCAGCGTCACTGTTTCCGGTGGCTACATCACTAACAATAAATATGCCAATTTCTGTGGCCAAGATGGTTATGGCGATCATGGCGGCGCTGGACTTGCCGCTAGAAACGGTACTCATGTCACCATTTCGGGCGGCCAGATCACGGGCAACTATTCTGAGGAAGCAGGCGGCGGCGTTTACATTACCGATGTCGATCGACACGGGGCGAGTTCTCGCGAGACAATGGCATGGCTCAACATTACGGGGGGAACTATTGCCGCAAATGTGAGCAACCGTTCCGAGGGTGCTGGCATTCGCGTGGGCCAGATGGTTGACGCGATGATAGAAGGTGCGTCAAAATCTACTCCAGTCTATATCACTAATAACTCCTGCAGGTCTCGCTTTGACTGGGGCGGAGGCGGTATCTTTGTCCAGGGCGATTCGGATACCGCATCTAATGCGGGCAGGCTATTTGTCTATAACTCCTATATAAGCAGCAATGAGGCCGGTGGCTACGGTGGCGGCGTTGCGGTTTGCCCGACGGGCAAGACCTTGGTGACGAACACCTACGGCACAGCGATCTTTGGCAATACGTCTGCCAAAGATCAGCATGACGCAAAAGATGATTATGATTCTGAGAAAAATAGCGGCAACGAAGGCACCCCTCACCTATCCGCTGGTGGCTACAAAGGCCTTGTCCACAAAAAGAATCAGGATACTGACGCCTACAATAGTTCTGACTTTCGCGAAAACGGTCACGCCGATTTCTTCCTTGCAGCGGAGGGTCACCGCGAGCCAATCGCGGCAGTGATTGGCAAAATGCTCGGCGGCGGTGACGCCGAATACTCGGGAAGTAAAGAGCTTACGCAAGCCATTACTATCCCTGCTAACGGTGGCGTGCAGGTATATAACAGCATCGGTCTGAGCTCGGGTGTTCAAGCTGGAGACGCCGCGGCAACTGCCGCGCAGACAGCCGCGACAACCTTCATCACGGGCAATTATTCCTGGAACCATGGCGGCGGCATCATGTCGAACGGCGACCTGTACTTGGGCGTGCCTGCGGATACGTATGTCTATCCGAGCCTTAGGCTGAAGGCAACCAAGGCGCTGAAAATGAAAAATAAGCAGACCGAGGAAAGCATAGCGCTCGCCAAAGACCAGTTCTCCTTCTCGGTCTACCGTAAGGATTCGGATGGCGCGACGGAGCCCTTTTGGAATGACAAGACATTCAACAGTGGCGGCTGCACCTTGGTCGGAACCGCCAAGAATGATGCGGACGGTAACATCACCTTTAACCTTGGCGAACAGTTCATTGATAAGACTGTTGAGGCTAACAAGATTACATACTACTTGGTCGAAAATGCTGGCAATGATCTCGACATCACGTACGACCCAGCCGTGTACAAGATTGTGGTGACGGTTCAGGACAACCAAACGCTACTCATGAAGGTGCCGAGCAGGGAAAATCCAAACTCGGACGTTCCTCTTTACGTTCACAACTACACGATCACAAGCGTGAGTCCGGGAGATTCAACTAACTCGCTGGAAAAGGACGACCAAGGCTATTATTCGATTAACGGCCCCGGCGGGGAAAAGACCTTCACCAACAAGTACACTCCGTACACCTCTACCGGCACCTGGACTCCTAAGGTGACCAAGGTCGTAAAGGGCGGCGAGATGAAGGAGTTTACGCTCGAGTTTGCGGATAACGCGGACTTCAAAAATGCCAAGACGGTTGTGACCAACCCCAAGGGCGAGATTATCACCACTGCCGACGGCAAGAAGTCTCAGACCCGGAGCTTCGACGAAATTGAGTACAAACTCGATCAACTCGACAAGCTCAAGACCGACTCTACTGGCCGTGGCGCCTCCAAGACCTTCACGTACTATGTGCGCGAGAAGGGCGAAAGCTCGACCTATCCGCATTACAAGTTTGATCAGTCGGTCTATAGGTTCAAGGTTGTGGCAACGGATAACACCAAAGGAAGGATCGACTGTGCGGTGACCTACATGAAGGGAACCGTTGACTCCGATGGCAACTGGAAAGCAGACGTCGGTGCCAAAGAACAGAACCTCACCGACACCTCCATCCCCACCTTCACCAACACCTACTCCACCTCTTTGCCCCTTTCTGGTATGTCGGGCGTCACTCTGACGTACCTTGCCGGCGCGGCGGTGCTTTGCGCTGCTGCGGCCTGGATGCACATTCGTCGCAAGGCGAATGCGAAGGGAGGCGAGCGTCGTGAATAAGAAAGTTTGCTCCTTCCCGATCTTGTTTGCGCTGCTTGCCCTCCTGATCGGCACCTGCGCGGTTGTGTTCCCCGCTTCCGCGCAGGCCGCGCCGACCTTGACCGGTTCCATTACGGTGGGCGGCACCGTGGCGCGCAGCTACGACGCCTACCAGATCTTTAGCGCCAACGTTATCGACGACAGCGGCGACGCCAAGATTGCTACCGACCTTGCCTGGGCAAGCGACGCCGCGCGCGATGCCGCGCTGCCTGTGCTGCACAGCGCCGGCATGCCCAATTCCCAGACCACCGCGCAGGAAGCTGCCGAGTGGCTCAACACCGATTCCCACCTTACGAGCGCGCTGAGCGCACAGCTCGCTCGTTCCCTCCAGAGCTCTGCCGCCGAGCCCGTGGCCCTTAACGCGGGCACGGCGGCCGAGCTGCCCTGCGGCTACTGGCTCATCGTCGCCGACGACGACGCCATCGCCCAGGGCGAGGCCGGCACCGCGCCGATCATGGCCCTGGTCGGCGGCAGCGCCGTCACCGTCAAGCCCAAGGCGGCGACCCCCAAGGTCGCCAAGCATGTGCTGGAGGACAGCACCGCCGCCTGGCAGAAGGCCGCCGACGCCATGGTCGTCGACGACCTGTACTGGCGTCTCTCGGCCACGGTCCCGGCGGGGCTCACGGCCTACGACACCTATACGGTACGGTTCGTCGACACCATGAGCGCGGGGCTCGACCCCTCCAAGGTGGCCGCGAGCATGCGCGTGTACGTGGCGGCGGGCACGGACGGCGGCTTCGACGCCGTCTCGGCCGACAAGGACGGGCGCGCCGGCACCGAGCCCGCGAAGGACTGGACCGACATCACGGCCCAGTGCGCCACCAAGGTAGCAGCGGACGGAACCTTCACCGTGCGCACCGGCGACCTGGTCGCCGCGCTCGGCGGGGCCGACGCCTTTACCGCGGGCGCCCGCGTGGTCGCCGTGTACAATGCGCCGCTCAACAGCGCATGCAACCACGGCATCGCGAAGGGCAACCCCAACGAGGTCTACCTGCGCTACCCGCGCTCTCCCTTTGCCGACCAGTCCGGCGACGCCGGCTTCACCCGCACGCCGAGCGATGACGCGTGCGCCTACACCTGGGATCTCGCGCTCACCAAGCGCGGCAGCGATGGCGACAAGCCGCTTGCCGGGGCGGTCCTGAGCATCGCCGACGACCGCGGTCGTACGCTGGCGGCCGACGGCACGTGGGATGCAGAGGGCAAGACCACCGTCACCACGGGCGAGGACGGCCGCGTGACCGTCTCGGGCGTGGACTCGGGCAAGCTGGAGGTCCGCGAGCTCAAGGCGCCCAAGGGCTACACCGCCTTTGAGGGCACGCGCTCCGTGACGGTCAAGGCCGAGGGTCTGGACGTCGACCAGGTGGCCGCCGCCAAGCCCAAACTCACCATCACGGCCGAGTCGCCCCTGCGCGCCGACAGCGCGGACGGGTCGACGGGCAGCCTGGAGGCGTCGCTCATCAACACGCCCACCGACACACCCCCTAGCATTACCACCGGAGGCTTTATGCCCTCGACTGGCGATATGGCAATGTACGCCGCGGCCGCCGCAGCGGTCGCCGGAGCCGCGCTCATCGTGGTCGCGCTCCTGGTCAAGCGGGGAGGTGGCAGCCATAAAGAGTAGCTGGCAGCCCCACAGAGAGCGGGGCGAGACGTAGCGAAGTAGATGCTAAGACACAGACAGATGATGATCGATCGAATGAGAATCAAACGGAAAACGGAGGAAAAGAAGATGAGCATGAGCAAGAACATCGCACGCCTGGCAGTAACCGCCGGCCTCACAGCGGCGTTGAGCTTCGGCGGCGTCATGGCCCCGGTCACGATGGCGTTTGCTGAGAATGTGGCGGCTCCGGCCAACAGCATCACCATCAACAAGAATGCCAATAATGGTAGCGTGAAGTACAAGGCCTACCAGATTTTCGAGGCTGATGTCGTGGATGAGACCGGCAAGACCGGCAAGACTGACAAGGTCGTTTCGAATGTTAAGTGGGCAACTGGCGTTAATGACACGACGCAAAAAGCCATTATTAAGGCCATCAACGACTATAATAAAGATGAAGCAGACGATCTGACAACCGATGCCAGCCCGCAGGATGTTGCCAATTGGCTGACTGCCAACATTACCGGGACCACAAACACGACGGTTCTCAAAGACACCGATTTGCTCAATACGCTTGCTGGACTGGTTGCGAAGAATGTCAATCCGACTAACCCGACGGGCGCTGGAGAGGCTTCGTTTGGGGCGGGTACCAAGGTTTCTTTCGATAAATCTGGTTATTACCTTTTTCTGACTGACGCGGACACTTTGGCTTCGGATAAGTCGACGACTGGCAGCAAGAATACTGCCACTTCGCCGATTTATGCCGTCGTGGGCGCCGGCGATGTAGAGGTTACCGAGAAGACCAGCATTCCTACCGTCAACAAGGAAGTTCGTGAGGGTACGTCATGGGGAAAGGTGAGTGACTCGTATATTGGCGAGGAGGTTGAATATAAGCTGACTGGCTCCGTTGCGAGCAACATCGACACCTTCACCAAGTACGAATATTCGTTCCAAGATCATCTTTCTGTTGGACTGGAGGCCCGCAAGGACACCGTTAGCGTGACAATTGACGGCAAGTCTACAAATGCCTGCACGGTAGACCTTGCGGACACTAAGGACGCTTCTGGGAACCTCACTAGCGGTCAGGACTTGACGATTTCCTTCTCTGATCTTAAGGCTGCTGCAACAGCCGCGGGCGTGAAGCTTACGAGCGACTCTAAGGTCGTTGTGACCTATAAAGCAAAACTGACCGATAAGGCGGAATATAAAGCCACTGGTAACACCAATGAGGTCAAGCTTGTCTACTCCAATAATCCCATGACTGAGGACAAGGGCACATCTGAGTCGGACAAAGTTGCTGACTACGTCTTTGGCCTCGATGTCACCAAGACTGCTTCGGATGATTCGCAAAAGAAGCTTGTTGCTGGATTTAAGGTTAAAATGATCGAGGAAGGTACCACTTCTGTTACTGGTGATAAATGGCTGACGTCGACTGGCGGGCTTACCAGCGACGCAGATGATGCTGGAGTGTTTACGACCAGTGAGACTGACAGCAAGGTCTTTATTCCCGGTCTTGTTGCGGGTAAGTACGAGATTACAGAGTGCACGACGCCCGCGGGTTATAACTCCATTAGCTTTACCATTGTGGTGACGCCTACATACAATGAGACGACCGGCGAACTGACAGGACTCACCGTAACCCCCAGCTCTAATATGGTCACTTCTGAGCTCGGTGAAAACGTTACCTCGACCAGGATTCCCATCACCATCGAGAACAAGAAGGGCTCCGGCCTCCCGCTTACCGGCCTCAACGGCGTGACCTTCACTTGGATCGCTGGTGGCGCGGTGCTGTGCATCGGCGTGGCGCACCTCATCCGCAGCCGTAAGCAGGCTGAGGAGTCCGAGCAGGAGTAACGCCCACTGACCCATCCCTTTGGCAGGTGGGATGTGATGGCCATGAGACTTGCGGACACTTTTCTCGTCCATCCACGTTCTTGCTTTGCCATTCTCTTTTCGGGGCAGGCTCCGCACTGGAGTTTGCCCCGTTCTTTTTGGACAACGCAGCCAGCCTCCATCGTCCGATGCGGGCACGTTCGTCATCGCGTTTCTTGACTCGTATGAGGTTCGGTTTAAGGTCCGTAGGCGCACGCGCGGTGCGGACGGTAGAAGGCAGTTGCGCCGCAACAAGCGCAAATAAGAATGCCCGGGGTTAGAGGCCCGGGCATTTAACAACATCGGAAACTGGTCGCCCGCGCTTTCGATCACTTACGCGGGGTACGTCGTTTCCTGTAGCTATTGTATCCCGAATCGCCCCGCCGATCCGGGACATTTTGAAAACGCAAACACGTCGGGCAAACCCGGACAATGTGGCCAGGCTCCGCTGGGCGAGGAATCGTGCTTGTAACTATCGAACAAATGTTTGTCAAAATCGCGTTGACCAGCTGTGGGCGCATACACTCGCAGTAAAATACCCTTGCGACGCATCCCGTGCGCGGGCGGCCGACGACTCGATCGGAGGTCCCCAAATGCTGAAATTCCTTAACGCGCTCGCCGCCCTCGCGGCGGTGGGCACGTTCGTCATCGTGTTTCTTGACTCGTATGAGGTTCGGTTTAAGGTCCGTAGGCGTACGCGCGGTGCGGACGATGGACGGCATTTGCGCCGCAACAAGCGCAAATAAGAATGCCCGGGGTTCGGAGCCCGGGCATTTAACAAAACCAGAAAACTAGGCCGCCCGCGCTCTCGTACATTTACGCGGGGTGCGTCGTTTTCTATTGACATTGTATCCCGAATCGCCCCGCCGATTCGGGACATTTTGAAAACCCAAATGTAGGCTTAGGCACGAACGGTATCTCCTTAATTCCGAAAATTATGTATAATTCCAATACAAACTGGAATCGAACGAAAACAATAGAAATGAACGAAGCACTAATCTACTTACAAGAAGCACTAGGCCTTTCCGCCAAGACCAAAACTTGGCCTGGATCCGCATGCTTGCCGCTGCATCTGCGGGCGATTGAGGTCCGCGCTGTTGACGCAAACGGTTTTTCGTTTTTGCTTGCAAGTTTGCCTACTGGCGTCGGGCTTCCCGAGGCTAAGAGAGTCTATAGTCAGCTAGCCTTGCGCGCGGAGACTCCCGTTGTCGTTTCGTTTCCTGATGCCGATGCACGTCAACGCAAAGCATTGGTCGCACAAGGGATTCCGTTTGTTTGCCCCGGCAGACAGGCTTTTCTTCCATTTATGGGCACGGCCTGCACGGAGAGGGGCAGTGTCCGGTTTCGCAATCACGCGACCAAGATGTCACCCAACGCGCAGGCTGCCGCAATCTGGGGAGCAGCCCAGGAGCCATATCGTCCCTATGACCTTTGTCGTGCGCTTGGGATCTCGGCAAGCCGTGCGAGTGAGGCCATAACCGAGCTTGTCGACAGGGGACTCGCGAGGCGCGAGCGTTGCGAGCGACATGTCGTCGTGTTCCCTGTTGCCGTTGACCTTCTGCTCAGCGAACACATGGCAGAGCTCTCCTCGCCTGTCTCGAAGGTCTTTTTTGCAAGGAAGACGCCGCAGATCGACTATCTTGTTGACGCCGGGGAGACGGCGCTCGCTGCGCGTTCGATGCTCGCTGCACCGGGCATGGAACAAAAGGCCGTCTTAAGAAGTGCATGGCGTCATCTGAGCGACCTCGAAGTCGCAGACGGGGAGTTGCCGGATAACGAAACGGCGATGATCCAAGTGTGGCGCTATGCGCCCGTGTTTGCCGGCTCCTCCCGTGTCGACGACATTTCGCTTGCGCTATCTTTGGCGGCAATCGACGATGAGCGAATTCAGCTCGAAGTCGATCGCATGTTTGGAAAGGAATATCCATGGCAAGAAGCGCTGTAGAAGGTCTCCAAGAATTCGAACCGTAGGCGGCGTTTCGGTCCTAGCTGCGTTGTCCGGCGCATGAGCTCGCGAATCGGCTATTATTTGTTTAGACAACTTGAGTTGTAGAGGAGTGACCGGCGATGGTGCAGGGCGCCAAACATATGAAGGGCAATAACGCCGCGGGCAACGGTGGCCCAGGCTCCCAACCCGAACTCCGGCCGCAGCCTCAACCCAAAACCCAGCCCAAGCCTGCGGGCGGCAAGCGACTGCCGCGCTGGGCCGACCGGCTCATCACCATCGTCATCATCCTTATTGGCGTGGGCCTTATGACCTGGCCGTGGATCTTGGACCGGCTCGAGGCCTCGGGCGTGTTCAACCAGATCAGCACCGTGTCCAGCACCGTGGACGCGCTGTCTGCCGAGGAGCGCGAGCGCATCCTGCTCCAGGCGCGCTCCTTTAACGAGCAGCTGGCGGGCGAGGCCACCGAGCTTCCCGCCGACCAGATCGAGCCCTACGCCCAGCAGCTCATCTTTGACCGCGACCCCATGATGAGCTGGGTCGAGATCCCCTCCATCGACGTGAGCATGCCCATCTACCACGGCACGAGCGAGGAAGTCCTTATGGCGGGCGTCGGCCACCTGGAGGGCACGAGCCTGCCGGTGGGCGGCACCTCGACGCATTGCGTGCTCACCGCGCACTCGGGTATGCGCAACCTGAGCATGTTCGACGACATCCACTCGCTGGAGCCCGGCGACCTGGTGCTGCTGCACACCATGAACAAGACGCTCGCCTACAAGATGGTGGACTCCGAGGTGGTGCTGCCCGAGGAGATGGAGTCGCTGACCATCGAGCCCGGTGCCGACAAGGTGACGCTCGTCACCTGCACGCCCTACGGCGTGAACGACCATCGCCTGCTGGTGCATTGCGTGCGCACCAAGTACAGCAAGAAGGACGTCGACAAGCAAAAGTCGCTGGCCGGTCGCCACTGGGGTAAGCGCGAGTTTGCTGTGCTTATCGTAGTCGTGGCCATTGTGCTGTTGCTGCTGGACATTGTGGTCCACGCGGTCCGCAAGCGCCGCAAGGCCAAGGCCTCGGCATAAGACATTCTTCAGAACCACCACAATGGGGACAGGCGCCTTTGTGGTGGTCGGGGCTTCCAAACCATCACAACATTCGATGAAAATCGCGATTTTGCCGAAAAACGTCGAATGTTGTGATGGTTTGCGTTGTGGGCGACGCGGTTTTCGCTATGGACGGTGCGGTTTCGCTGCAGAACCGCCAGCCCGCCGCCTGCCAGCCCGCCGCCCTCGTTACGTTTTCGCTGCATTTAGGTAAAGCGCCTGCTCCAAGCGGCGTTGCCTTGTATACTAGAGCAATTTATCTGTTATGCGGAAGGGAGCGCCTATGGCACTCAGCGAGAAAGACGTGCGCGGCATTGCCGAGTACGCAAAGATCGCACTGACCGATGACGAGCTCACCCAGATGACGTCCTACATGAACGACGCCGTCCAGATGCTCGAGCCCGTCTTGCAATATGACTTGCCCGACGTGGAGCCCACGTTCCATCCCATCGGAAGCCTGTCCAACGTGATGGGCGACGACCTGCGCGAGCCCGAGCGCGACCTGCCGCTCGGCGTTGCGCTCGAAAACGCCGGCAGCGCACGCGACCGCTACTTCCGCGTGCCGTCCATTTTGGGAGAGGGGGAGAGCGAGTAATGGCGCAGAGCTTCGATTCCCTTACCGCCGCCCAGATCGCCGCAGGCGTTGCCGCCGGCGACTTTACCGCTACCGAGGTGGCCCAGGCCTCCCTTGCCGCCATCGAGGCGCGCGAGGGCGGGGTCCAGGCATT
>UQPT01000041.1:0-18359 GCA_900543045.1 uncultured Collinsella sp. | reverse complement strand
TGCTTATGGCTCATGCCGAGACCGTGCTCACGCGCGAGCGCATCGCGCACGAAGCGCTGGGCTACGAATATGTGGGCGACACCAACAACGTCGACGTGCACATCGCGCACCTGCGCGCCAAGATCGAGGACGCCGGCGGCGCCCGCATCATCCAGACCGTGCGCGGGGTGGGCTATGTCTGCCGCGCGTAACGCCGAGACCAAACGCGTCACCTCCATCGCCCGCGCCATCAACTGGAGCTATATGTGGCGCCGCCTGGCGAGCTACATCTGGCTCGATCTGTGGCTGCTAGTTGCTGCGGCAGCGATCCTCGTCTATGGATACAACCAGACGCTGCCCGACGGCACGTTTAGCGCAGGATGGATCCCCGACGCCACCGTTCACGGCATGTCACTGACGCCCGCGCGCGGCTGGGACCTGGCAACGCTCACCTATACCGTCGAGCTTGCGCGTACCACCAAGACCTTCCCCCTCGCGCAGGATCTCATCACGCTATGGCCCCTCTACCTTGTCGTTGCAGGCGGGCAGGTCATCAGCGTGCTCAACATGCTCGGCGGCGCTCGCCGCGTGCGCCGCGCCATGGCACCGCTCAACGACCTGGCCCTGCGCGTGGACGAGCTCGGCCGCATGCAGCTCTCCGGCGGCAAGATGGAAACGCTGGAGCAGGCCATCGAGCGAGCAAGCGTCGACTCGCCGAGCGTCACAACTGGCGACGCCGACCTGGCGAGCATCGAGGTCGCACTCAACCGTCTGCTGCGTCAGATGCAAGAGGCCAAGCTACAGCAGATGCGCTTTGTCAACGACGCGAGTCACGAACTGCGCACGCCCATCGCGGTGATTCAGGGCTACGTAAACATGCTCGATCGTTGGGGCAAGGACGACCCGGAGGTGCTGGCGGAGTCCATCGCCTCGCTCAAAGCCGAAAGCGAGCACATGCAAGAGCTCGTGGAGCAGCTGCTGTTTTTGGCGCGCGGCGATGCCGGGCGCACCGTGCTGCGGCGCGCGAACACCAACCTGGCCGCACTGGTCGGCGAGGTATGCGAGGAATCGCAGATGATCGATGCCGCGCACACGTATCGGCTGGCGTACGACACCGCACTTGCCAGCAACCCGCGCTGTGACGTGCCTGTCGACGTGGCGCTCGTGAAACAGGCTCTGCGCGTGATCGTGCAGAACGCCGCCAAGTACTCGGACGCAGGAACGGCCATCACCTTTGGCGTAGCGCCGGATACGGGCACGGGCGCAATCGACATTAGCGTTGAGGACGAGGGCATCGGCATGAACCAGGAATCCGCAGCTCACGCGTTCGAACGGTTCTACCGCGCCGACAACGCACGCGATGCCGGCGCGCAGGGCTCGGGTCTGGGGCTTGCCATTGCCAAATGGGTCGTCGATAGCCATGGCGGCGTCATTGGCGTGACCTCAGTCGAGGGCGTCGGCAGCCGCTTTACGATTCGCCTGCCGCGGTAGGAAGCCCCTCGGCATAAATAAAGGGATAGGGCCACGCGGCCCTATCCCTTTATGCTAGCTATGGTAGCTTGTGCGCTACTCGCGGCACAGGTGCACGGCGAAACCGGCGAACTCGCGCTTAAAGTACACGAGCTTGGTGCCGCCGTCGGGCAGCAGCACGCGCGACTCCTCGTTGACCTCGAGCCCGCGCTCGGCAAACCACTTCTCAGCCGCATCGATGTCGTTGACGGCAAAGCCGATGTGGCCTTTGGCGCCACGACCGTTCTGCTTCATGACCTCGATCAGCGAATCGTTAAAGTACGAAACCGGGGTCTCGATAACGGGTAGGCCCATCATCGTCGAGAACAGCTCCGCGATCTCCAGGGCATCGGCCGGGTCGGTGGCGTTAATGCCCACGTGGGCGACGCGCATGCCAAAGAGCTCTACCGGGTTGGCGTTCTGCTCATTCATTACAGGCAGCGCCTACTGAGCCATAACGTCGAGAACGGCCTTCTCGGCAGCGACGCGGTTCATGCCGGTCATGAAGGGCACGCCGCTCACGTACGGGCAGGTGAGGCCCTCGGGGGCAACGGTGGTGGCGATCAGCAGGTCGGCGCCCTCGTCGCAAGCGTCCTTGGCCTCAGAGATGGCGCACTGCACGATCTCATACTTGCCGGCATAACCGTTGGCGTCGAGCATGGTAGCGACCTTCTGGGCAACGAGCGTGGAAGTAGCAGCGCCAGCACCGCAAGCCAAAACGATCTTCTTCATAGGTAATGTCTCCCTTCATGGTTTACTTTAGGTAAGTGTACCGCAGCGAGCGATGGCACTCAGCCTCGATGAGCTTTTATGCCAGTTTGCTTGCGCGCTGCGTATAATACATCTAGTACGTGTTGTCATACCGCTCGCTATATGAGCGACTAAGGATCCCAATATGCCCGATTCCCGCACACTCTGGACCGCCGTCGTTATCATCTGCATCGGCGTGTCGGTGTTCTTTAGCGTCAAAAAACGCACCACGTTCAAGCGTCTGCAGCAGCTTATGGCTGCCAAGCAGTGGGACGAGTTCGATCGTTTGCTCGACGGCAAACTCACCAGCATGCTGTACCCGCGCTACAACCGCGACTACCTGCGTCTGAACTCCTATCTGCTGCGCGAGGACCACAAGCGCGCCGATGAGATGTTCGATTTGCTGCTGGGGCTCAATCTGCCCAAGATGCAGCGCGTCGACCTGGTGATTAAGGCCTTTAACTACTATGCTGGCCAGGAGGACCGCAAAAAGTCCAAGGAGCTTCTGCACGAGATCAAGGGCTTTGAGGGCGGTCAGGCCGAGGCGGTCGCACACGAATGCCAGCTGATGTACGACACGATGATCCTCAAACGCCACAACGACATTCCCGAGCTGGAGCGCATGCTCAAGGAAGCCGGTGACGACAAGGTTAAGAGCTGCCGCCTGGAATACCTGCTAGCCCTGCAGTACCAGAACAAGGGCGACGAGGCCAAGTTCGCCGAGTACTTGGAAAAGTCGGGCCAACACTCGATGGCCGTCAACGCGTAACGGACGGCTTGTGCTAGACTTCTAGTCTCACGGGGGCGTGGCGGAATTGGCATACGCAGGGGACTTAAAATCCCTCGCCGCAAGGATTGTGGGTTCGAGTCCCACCGCCCCTACCATGTAGTGCTTACGAGCCCGTGTCCCCCAGGGATGCGGGCTCATTTCTTTAAGATGCCGGTGGGGCTCGAACCCGCGAGGGGGCGAGCGTCAAGCGGACGCGCAGCGTCCGTAGCGAGCCGGCGAGGACGCCGGCAGGCAGCCGAAGCCGGTGCGGATTTGCGCAACAAATACGCAGATGTCCCACCGCCCCTACCATTTGGCTTTTACGGGCCCGTGCCCCCTGGGGATGCGGGCTCGTTTCTTCTGGATGCCGTTAAGCCTCTAAGTTGCGGTGGAATAGTTCCTGTTTTGGCAGTTTATCAGCCCATTTAGGAACTATTTCACCGCAACTTATGAGGGGATGGTTAAAGGGTGCTGAGGTTGGGGGTCCAGCCGATGGTGGGGGTCGCGCCGTCGAGAACCTCGTTAATGGTGGCGGCCATACCGGCGAGCAGGCTGTTCTCGCTTACGGTGAGCGTGTCGTAGCCGCCGGCTCGCATAAGCTCGCGAATCACCACGGTACCAGCCAAGATCACGCCCGCGCGCTTGGGCTGCACGCCCGGCAACGCGGCAATGCCCGCAACATCCAGCGCGGACATACGCTCGATGGCAGCCGAAACCTGCTCCATCGAAAGCTCGCGCAGGTGCACAAAGCTCGAATCATACGGCTCCAGCTCGTGAACGAGTGCCACGAGCGTAGTGACGGTACCACCCACCGCGACCAGGCGCTCGGCGCGCTCAAAGTCAACAGGCAGGCTCTCAAAATAGCCCGCAAACTGCTCGTTTGCCCAGCCGGCAGCAGCCACAAGCTCGTCCGTTGACGGCGGCAGCGCCGAGAAAAACCGCTCGGTCACGCGACGGCAACCGATGTCCAGCGAGCGCGTTCCCTCCAGCGCAAAGACCCCGCGCTCCGGCGCGTACACGCCAGTCGCGAGCTCCGTGGATCCGCCACCCGAATCGGCGACGATAATGCGTTCACCGGCAAAGTCGTGCGCCACGCCAAAAAATGTCAGGCGCGCCTCAACCTCGCCCGGAATCACCTGCGGTTCGAGCCCCAGCTCGCGCAGGCCGTCCAGCAGCAGCGCGGCGTTGGACGCATCGCGCGCGGCACTCGTGCAGGTGGTGCAGACGCACGCAGTCCCAAAGGCACGGGCCTCGTCCACAAACATTCGGCATGCGGCGAGCACGCGCTCGACCGCCGCCTCGCAAAAGCGGCCCGTCGCATCCACGCCCTCGCCCAAGTCGGTAATCTCGGTATGCTTGGACGATTCCACGATCGCCCCGCCTTCGACCTGGGCCAACACCAGTCGCGACGACACCGTTCCCAGGTCGATCGCGGCCACCTTATAGCGTTTGCAATTTGTCATTGCGGGCTCCCCCCGGGCGCTATTTGCCGTTGGACACGACCGTCTGGCCCTCGACGCCGTTAAACCCAAACAGCATGTCGAGCGCTTGGATGTACCACGGCGCGTCCTTGCCGACTTCTTCGATTTCCTTGGCCACTTCGCTGGCCTTCTTGGCGTTTGAGGACTTTTTGCTCGACGACGAGTCCGAATCGTCGTCCAGGCCCTGCACTTCAATCCTCTTCTCGCCGGGCATCACCAGGCCCAGGTCCTCGGATGCCGCGTCCCTGATACCCTCCTCCGAGAGCAGCTTGTCGACGCTTTTTTGCAGGTCGTCGTTATATTGCTCGCGGATCTCGACCTGCTTGGCCAAGATGTCGCTCGAGCGTTTTGCCACATACAGGTCGCGCACGGGGAAGTACAGGCTCACGAGCGCCAGGGCGACGACTATGCCAACAAACAGCCCTCGCTGGGGACCGTGGGTAAAGTCATAAATTGCCTTGACCACCGCGTTATCGTTGGCGTAATGCATGAAGTCCGAGCCCGAAAGACGGTTCGAGGGCCTACTCGGCTTTTCATGCGTTTGATCCGAGGAACGCTGAGCATGCTCCGAATGCGCCGGGCGCACCGAACGTGGCGGACGGTCCGTCAGCGTATTCATTTGAGCACGGGAGTGTGAGGCACTTGTCGGTCGCTGCATGGAGCGGTCGGCGCCGGCGTAATCGGACCCGCCGAGCTGCACCGTGCGCGCACGGCGAGGTGACGGCTCAGGTGAACCGGCGGAATAGTACCTGTTGTCGTAAATCTGATCCATGTGCGCCTTGTGCGGTTGAGGTTTGTTTGCGCTAAGTCTTTTAGTTATAGCACGAGTGCGCGCACCGCCTTCGGCGGCCCTTGCTCGACATAAAAAAGGCGCTGAGCCATATGGCCCAGCGCCCCATGGTGCTCAACAGTGCCCGGCGGGAGCGAGGTGAATCCGAGTCAGCCCCGCCCCCGCACACGCCGCTTGCCTAGCGAATGTTGTAGAACGCGGCCTTGCCGGCGTAGCGCGCGCTGCCCTCGAGCTCGTCCTCGATACGGATGAGCTGGTTGTACTTGGCGATGCGGTCGCTACGGCACGGGGCGCCCGACTTGATCTGGCCGGCATTGACGCCCACGACCAGGTCGGCGATCGTGGAGTCCTCGGTCTCGCCGGAGCGGTGGCTCACGATGCAGGCGTAGCCGGCCTCCTTGGCGGTCTCGATGGCCTCGAGCGACTCGGTGAGCGTGCCGATCTGGTTGACCTTGACCAGGATCGCGTTGGCGGCGCCCAGCTCGATGCCCTTCTTGAGGCGCTCGGTGTTGGTGACGAACAGGTCGTCGCCCACTAGCTGCACCTTGTTGCCAATGCGGCGGGTCAGCTCGACCCAGCCGTCCCAGTCCTCCTCGGCCATGCCGTCCTCGATGGAGATGATGGGGTAGGTGTCGACGAGCTTCTCCCAGTAATCAACCATCTGGGCGCTCGTGTACTCCACGCCCTCGCCCTTGAGCTCGTACATGCCGGTCTCGGCGTTGTAGAACTCGGTCGAGGCCGGGTCCATGGCGTACATGAAGTCGACGCCGGGCTTAAAGCCGGCCTTCTCCACGGCCTTGGTGATGTACTCGAACGGCTCGGCATTGGTCTTGAGGTTGGGGGCAAAGCCACCCTCGTCGCCCACGCCGCCGCCCAGGCCTGCCTCGTGCAGCACGCCCTTGAGGGTGTGGTATACCTCGGCGCACCAACGCAGGCCCTCGGCAAAACTCGGAGCGCCCACCGGCATGATCATGAACTCCTGGAAGTCAACGTTGTTGTCGGCATGCACGCCGCCGTTGAGGATATTCATCATAGGTGTGGGCAGCAGGTGGGCGTTGACGCCACCCAGGTACTGGTACAGCGACAGGCCCGCCGACTCGGCGGCGGCGCGGGCAACGGCCAGCGACACGCCCAGGATGGCGTTGGCACCGAGCTTGGTCTTGTTGGGGGTACCGTCCGCGGCAATCAGCGCGGCATCGACGGCGCGCTGGTCGAAGGCATCGAGGCCCACGACGGCGTTAGCGCACTCGTTGTTGACGTGCTCGACGGCCTGCGAAACGCCCTTGCCCAGGTAGCGGCCCTTGTCGCCGTCGCGCAGCTCACATGCCTCAAAGGCGCCGGTCGAAGCGCCCGAAGGCACCATCGCGCGGCCGAAGCTGCCGTCCTCGAGCACGACCTCGACCTCGACGGTGGGGTTGCCACGGCTGTCGAGCACCTCGCGACCGTAGACATCCAAAATATCGCTCATGTTGTCTCCCTCTCACTTGGAAACGGGTTGAATGCTTGGCGACACGGCTTGCACGCTACAGCGGCGCGCAGGTTCATAAGTTAGCCTTATCGCACTTTTTGCATTATGCCCTAAGTTAGCCAAGGGATACAATCTTTTTAAAAAATAATGGGGGCGATGGGACAAGTCCGTCCCGTCGCCCCCGCAGTCTTACTCCTCTGCCTTTGCGGCATCCCAGAGGTCATTGAGGCCGTGGGTCGAAAGCTCGGCCAGATCCTCGTGGGCGTCGGCCGCCATCTGCTCCATCGCGGCCCAGCGGCGGCGGAACTTTGCCGTGCTGGCACGCAGGGCGCTCTCGGCGTCGATTCCCTCCTTGCGCGCAACGTTGACCAGAGCAAAGAGCAGGTCGCCAAACTCCATCTCGCACTCGGGCGAGCCGGGAGCCTCGGCCTCAAACTCGGCACGCTCCTCGGCGACCTCGTCCCACACGTCCTGGACCGTCTCCCACTCAAAGCCCACGGCAGCCGCCTTGCGCGACACCTTCTGAGCCTGCATCAGCGCCGGCAGGTGCGTGGGCACGCCGTCGAGCAGGCCTTCGGGCGCAGCCTCGCCCGCCGCCACAGCCTTGTCCTTGGCAGCCTTCTCGGCAAGCTTGACCTCGTCCCAAATCTTGAGCACCTCGTCGGGGTTGTCGGCATCCGCATCGCCAAACACGTGCGGGTGACGACGGATGAGCTTGGCGTCGATATCGCGCGCCACATCGGCCAGCGTAAACTCACCGGTGTCCGCTGCAATCTGCGCATGCAGTACGACCTGCATGAGCACGTCGCCCAGCTCCTCGCGCAGATGCGTGGCATCATCGGCCTCGATGCAATCGAGCGCCTCGTAGGCTTCCTCGATCATGTTCTTGCCAATGCTGCGGTGCGTCTGCTCACGGTCCCACGGGCAGCCGTCGGGCTGACGCAGGCGCCAAATGGTCTGCACCAGATGCTGTAGCTCGGCCGACGCGTCGACCAGCGTGGACAGGTCGCGCGAACCCTCGGCATTTTGCTGAGCCATATGCTCGGCCATGGTTATTCCTCCTCCAGGATCACGTGACGGAACGCGCCGCCCTCGTAGATGCCGTAGCTGTGCGTGCCGTCCTTGGGGATGCTCACGCTGCCGGGGTTAAAGAGCCACAGGCCCGGGTGCGCGGCGCTTTCCTCGTTAACCTTGATGTGCGTATGGCCGTAGACGAGCGCGGAGCCCTCGGGCAGCGCGGGCGCGTGGTCGACGCTGTTGTGCATGCCGGCGCCAAAGACGTGGCCGTGCGTCAGGAACAGCTCGCGACCGGTCTCGTCGAACAGCGTGGCGTAGTCGGCCATGACGGGGAAGTCGAGCACCATCTGGTCAACCTCGGCGTCGCAGTTGCCGCGCACAGCGATGATGCGGTCGGCCAGGGCGTTGAGCAGCGGAATCACACGCTTGGGGGCGTAGTCGCGCGGCAGGTCGTTGCGCGGGCCGTGGTAGAGCAGGTCACCCAGCAGGACGATGCGGTCGGGCTGCTCGGATTCGATGGCGGCGACCAGACGCTCGGTCCAGTATGCCGAGCCGTGAATGTCGGAAGCGATGAGGTATTTCATGGGGAGTCCTTTCGGTGTGGGGTTGATGGGGCTGGGTGCGGGATGTCGCCGGGCGTGTTACTCAAATCGCAGTGCCGAGGCTTGTGCCGTCTGCATCACGCGTTGAAGCGGCACGCCATGTTCGCGGGCAAGACGGGCACAATCCTCGTACTCGGGTGCCGCGCGCTCGCTGCCGTCAGGCAGGGTGGCTACTTTGACGGCCACCTCGCCCCAAGGCGTCGCTACCCGCTCAAAACGACGCGGCAGGCAGACGCGTTCCATCACCTGGCGACGAACGGCGTTGGTCGTAGTCTCCAAAAAGATAATCGTCTGTAGGCGCTCGATATCCTCGTGCGAGCAGATCACCTGCAGCTGCCAGCCGGGGCGGCCTTTCTTGCAGTAGAGGGGCAGCCAGTGCACCTCGCGGGCGCCGGCCTCGCGCAGGCGGTCGGCGGCATAGGCGAGCACCTCGGGCGACGCATCGTCGATGTCGCACTCCAGTCTGACGATGGTTTCGGGCGCATCGGTCTCGCGGGACAGCGGAGATGTACTTCCACGTTGCATACGGTCCGGATCCTTTCCGCACGGGCTCGTTTTATTCACCCAAACGCTAGCACATCGGACGTGGCACAGGCGTGACTTTCGTCCGTCGCCGCCCTCGCCCCTATCCAAATATGTACATCAGCCTCCAAACATGTCATTTTTTGCAGCTTTTGGAGGCTGACGTACACGTTTTGGAGCGGGGCCGCACACGATCAGAATTGCGCCTGCACTCCGTCCGCCATAAAGTTCGCTGCACTCAACAATTTTGAACTTTCTACGCAGTTCATCGTTCAAAAATTACCCTCGGCATACTTACCAATCTGCCGATGATACTCTAGTTGCATTTGGCTAACTAAGCGGCTGCCGAGGACCCCGCCCGGCACCGTTACGGCATAGGAGGTTTCATGTTCGAGAAGCGGCTCTTCTCCCTGGTTCCGCAGGCAACGCCCTACATTGTGGCGAGCGTCCTGTTTAAATGGATCGCGCTCATGGCAAACATCACGGTGATGTGGGTGCTTGCGCGCATCTTGGGCGGCATCGTCACGGACGGTCTTTCCGCCGCGCTCGCCGTCGATGCCCTCGCACAGGCGGCCCTGCCGCTCGCCGCCGCCATCATCGTGCGCGCCGCCTCCATCTACCTGGCCCAACGCGCCGGCGACAAAGCCGCGTTCGAGGCCGTCCGCCGCGTGCGCTCGCTCGTCTACGACAAGCTCACCGCACTCGGCCCCTCCTACACCGAGACCGTCCCCACCGCCGAGGCCGTCCAGACCAGCGTCGAGGGCGCCACGCAACTCCAGGTGTACTTTGGCGGCTACCTGCCGCAGCTCTTCTTTGCGGGCTTGGCACCCATCACGCTGTTTGCACTGCTCGTGGGCCAGGCAGGTCTTCCCGCCGCGCTGCTGCTCGCCTGCGTTCCAGTCATCCCCGTCTCCATTATGATGGTCATGCGCAACGCCAAAAAGATCGGTGCCGAGTACTGGGGCAGCTATGTCGATCTGGGCGGCATGTTCCTGGAGGCCGTGCAGGGGCTCACCACCCTTAAGGTCTACCAGGCCGATCGCAGCTGGCACGAGCGCATCAACGCCGAGTCCGAGCGTTTCCGCACAGCGACCATGCGCCTGCTGGTGATGCAGCTGCGCTCCATTTGCGTTATGGACCTGGTCGTCTATATGGGCGCCGCGCTCGGCATTATCGTAGCCGCGCTGCAGCTCGCCACGGGCAAGATTGGCTTTGAGGCGGCCTTCCTCATCGTCTTTCTGTCGCAGGAGTTCTTTTTGCCCATGCGCCGCCTGGGATCGCTGTTCCACACGGCCATGAACGGCATGGCCGCCTCGCGCCGCATGTTTGGCATCTTGGATACGCCCGAGCCCGAGCGCGGCGATGTTGAGCTTGACGGTCGCGGCGATATCGAGCTCGCGGGCGTGAGCTATGCATACGGCGACCGCACGGTGCTGGACAGCGCCAGCGCGACCATTGCGCACGGCTCGCTCGTGGCACTCGTGGGCGAAAGCGGCGGCGGCAAGTCCACGCTCGCGGGGATTATCGCGGGCCGCAAGGGTGCCTACCGTGGCAGCGTTCGCATCGGCGGCGTCGAGCTGCGCGATGCCACGGCCGCCTCACTCATGCGCGCCGTCACCCTGGTGCCCACCAATGGCTACCTGTTTGCCGGCACCCTGCGCGACAACCTGCTGCTCGCCCAGCCCAACGCCACCGACGCCGAGCTTTTGCGCGCGCTCGACCGCACGCGCGTGGCGGCCTTTGTGCAGGCCAACGGCGGGCTCGACATGGTGATTAACGAGGGCGGCACCAACCTTTCGGGCGGACAGCGCCAGCGCGTGTGCATGGCCCGCGCCCTGCTGCACGACTCGCCGATCTATGTGTTTGACGAGGCGACGAGCAATGTAGACGCCGCAAGCGAAGCCGCAATCGGCGAGGTCATTGCATCGCTTGCCGGCGGGCACACTGTAATCGTGGTGGCGCATCGCCTGTCGACGATCGTGGACGCCGACCAGATTCTGGTGCTGGAACGCGGCCGCATTGCCGAGCACGGGACTCACGGCGAGCTCTTGGCCACCGCGGGCGCCTATGCGCGCATGTGGAACAGCCAGGAGCAGCTCTCGGCATATGCGTATGCGGAGGGTGATGCCGAGGATGCCGGCGCGGTTGAGGCTGTTGACGGCAGCGCCGCCTGTACCGATGGCCTCAACGGTGCCGGCTCGTCTTCCGCTGCCGCGGCGTCTGACTCCGGCCGCGCCCGTCGCTCGGCGCCATCCATCATGTGGCGCATGATGGGGCTCGTCCAACCGCTTGCCGGCTGGCTTGTGCTAGCCGTCGCGCTGGGCAGCATTGGCATGCTCACCGCCGCGTTCGTGCCGGCCTTTGGCGCCCTCGGCCTTATGGCCGCGCTGGACCGCAACGCCTTGGGGCTTGGTCTTATCGCAGCATGTGCGGCCTGTGCCGCCTGCGGCATCGCACGCGGGCCGCTCCACTACGGCGAGCAGCTCTGCAACCATTACATCGCATTCCGTCTGCTCGCGCACATTCGCGACCTGGTGTTTGGCGCCCTGCGCCAGCTCGCCCCCGCCAAGCTCGAGGGCCGCGGTAAGGGCGAGCTCGTGAGCCTGGTCACCTCGGATATCGAGCTGCTCGAGGTCTTCTACGCGCACACCATCTCGCCCATTGCCATAGCTCTGGTCTGCACCGTTGTGTTTGAGGGCTTTTTGCTGGCTGTGAGCCCCGAGCTCGCGGGCATCGCGCTCGTGGCCTACGCGGTCCTGGGCGTGCTGCTGCCCCTAATCTCGGCCAAGGCATGCGGCACCACCGGTCGCCAGAGCCGCGAGGGCGCCGGTAAGCTGGGCGCCTTTGTGCTCGACAGTCTGCGCGGCGCATCCGAGACTATCCAGTTTGCCGGTGGCGCCGATCGCAGCCGTGCCCTGGGCAAGCTGACCGAGCAAGTCGGCGCCGTGGACGCGCGCCTCAAGCGCCGCCAGGCGGCCAGCGAGGCCGTAGCCGATGCGCTTATTCTTGCGGCCAATCTGGTGATGCTCGGGCGTGCGCTGCAGCTGGTGTCTGCGGGAACGATTGATTTTGCCGCAGCGTTTGTCGCCGTCTTTACCTTTGTGTCGTCGTTTGGCTCGGTGATGGCCGTGAGCCGCCTGGGCGCCTCACTGCAGGAGACGCTCGCCTCGGGCGCACGCGTGCTCGATCTGCTCGACGAGCAGCCCCAGTGCACCGAGGTCTCCGACGGACAGGACGTTGGGTTTGCCGGCGCCGCAGCCGAGCATGTGAGCTTTAGCTATGCGGGCGGCGTGGACGCGGGCGGTGCCGACACCACAGAGCAGGCCGCGAACAACCCCGCCTCGAGTCTCATCCTCGACGACGTGACCTGCACCTTTGCGCCCGGCACCATGACCTGCATCATGGGACGCTCGGGCTCGGGCAAGTCGACGCTGCTTAAGCTGCTCATGCGCTTTTGGGACCCCGCAGCCGGCACCATCACGGTGAGCGGCGTCGATGCCCGCCACATCAACACGGCGAGCCTGCGCAGCCACGAGGCCTATATGACCCAGGACACACATCTGTTCTGCGGCACCGTGCGCGAGAACCTGCTGGTCGCGCGTTCCGATGCATCCGATGCCGAGCTGCTCGACGCTTGCCGCTCCGCCTCACTCACCACGCTCATCGACCGTCTGCCGCAGGGACTCGACACGCCCGTTGCCGAGCTGGGCGACTCGCTTTCGGGCGGCGAGCGCCAGCGCATCGGCCTTGCGCGCATCTTCCTCAACGACGCGCCTTTCATCTTGCTCGACGAGCCCACCAGCGCACTCGACGCCCTCAACGAGGCAGCCGTGATGCAGGCCGTCGACGAGCTCAAACGCCGCGGCAAGACTATCGTGCTCGTAAGCCATCGAGCCAGCACCTGTGCCTTTGCCGATTGCTCGCTTTCGGTCGAGCACGGGAGGCTGAGCTAATGGCGCGCCCGGTCGACACACCGGAGCTGGTACGCAAACGTGAGCGCGAGGCCCAAATGGTGTCGCAGATGATTGCGCTGTGGTGTCGTGGGCATCATGGCAGCGAGCATGCGGTCAAACAGGCTGGCGACGATGAGCCCGTGCGCGTGAAGCTCGGCCTTCGGACCATTACGCTCTGCCCCGAATGCGCCGAGCTGCAGAAATACGCCGTCGCGCGCATTGGGCACTGCCCCCACATGGGCACCAAGACATTTTGCTCGGCCTGTCCTTCGCATTGTTACCGGTCTGCCATGCGCGAGAAGATCCGCGAGGTCATGCGCTGGTCGGGACCGCGTATGATCTGCTATCGCCCCATCACCGCCGTGAGACACGCGATGGTAACGGTGCAGGCCAAACGCGTGGCGGCACGAAGCAAGTAGTCGCCGGCGCCGGCACGCACCGCCCCGCCCCTCGCCCCTATCCAAATATGTACATCAGCCTCCAAACATGTCATTTTTTGCAGCTTTTGGAGGCTGATGTACACGTTTTGAAAACGCAAACGGGACGGCTCTCCAACCTCATGCGCCGCCTGCCCTTTCCAGTCGATTTCGACCCCCGGCGTGCCCGGCGCGCCAGGGGTCGCGCCATTACAATGGAGCGGATTCGCCAAATGCAAAGGAGTCGCCATGCCCGCCTGCCCGCTGGTCGATTGCCACACCCATACTCCGTTTTCGGACGGCCATGCCACGTTTGAGGACAACGTCCGCGCCGCCGCTGCGGCCGGCTGCCGTGTCATGGTCTCGACCGACCACCTCACCCTGCCCGCCAGCATGGATGCCAACTGCGAGGTGCAGGTCGTCGAGGGCGACTTGCCGGCACATCGCCTGGCCTTTGAGGACGCCCGCAAACTCGCCGCGCAGATTGCGCCGGAGTTCACCTTTATCTACGGTTTTGAATGCGATTGGTACGAGGGCTGCGAGCCCTTGGTAGAGCGCTGGTCCCAGGGCGCCGTGGTGCGCTTGGGCAGCGTGCACTGGATCGGCAACCCCGGCGATATCATGGCCGGTGCCGCAGGTACGGCGGGAACGGAAAATGTCGCTCGCCCCGATACACCCGATTCCCTTTGCGGTTGGATCGACGACGACACCAACCTGCACGTTTGGGAAAACTTAGGCGTGCGCGGCGCGTGGGGGCGCTACGTCGACGACTGGTGTCGCGCCTGCGAAAGCCCGCTCAACTTTGACGTGATGTCCCACCCCGACCTGGTCATGCGCTTTTCGAAAGAGGGCCTTGCGCCCGACTTTGACCCCATGCCCTTTTGGGAGCAGATGGCCGAATGCGCCCACGACACGGGCCTCCGCGTTGAGGTCTCGACCGCCGCGCCACGCAAGGGCCTCGACGACTATTATCCCGCGACCGGGCTTTTGCGTCGCTTTGCCCATGCCGAGGTGCCGATTACTTTTGGCTCGGACGCGCACCGCGCCTGCGACATCTGCTGGAACATCCGCGAGGCACAAGCCCACGCCTACGACTGCGGTTATCGAACCTTCGACATCCCCCACGCCACCGGCGAATGGGAGCCCACGCCCCTGGCCTAAGATTAGTCGTTGGGGACGTTCTTAAACGACTAGTGGCGACGGGCGTTGAGTTCGCCGGCAAGCTCGTCAAGGGTGATGCCGTAGCGCTCGAGCGTCACGAGCAAGTGGTAGATCAGGTCGCCGGCCTCGTAGCGGATGTGGTCATGGTCGTTATCCTTGCAGGCCATGATGACCTCGCTCGCCTCCTCGGCAAGCTTCTTGAGCAGCTCGTCCTCGACGTCGGTCAACAGACGCGCGGTATAGCTCTCCTGCGGCGACGCGTCGCGACGGCCATGAATCACCTCGGCCAGTCCCGTCAGCGTCTCGCCGATGTTTCCCGGCTGCACGTTAGCTGTTCTGACTCCCATGGTTATTTCCTCTCGTTACTGCAGCGTAAAGTAATTACCGGCCTCATCGAACCGAGGCTTTGCACCCTTTTTCTCAAAGAACTCGACGATGACGGCATGGGCCTCATCGAGCCTTTCCTTCTCGGCCTCGAGCCAAAGCGACTGCGCCCCGCAGGCATCGGTCAGGTGCACGCGGCACGGCACGCCCGCGCGGAGAAGCTCGGCGTTGCAGTCAGCGACTTCGAACGGCGTCACGACCTTCATCGTGTTTCCCCCTTTATGTGCTTAAAGAAGCAGGTACGGTTGCCGGTATGGCAGGCCGGACCCGGCGAGTCGACCTTGACCAGCAGCGTATCGCTATCGCAGTCGGCCCAGAGCTCCTTGACCGCCTGCATGTTGCCGCTCGTCGCGCCCTTGTTCCAGAGCTCCTGGCGGCTGCGGCTCCAAAACCACGTGGTGCCGGTCTTGAGCGTCAGCCCCACCGACTCCTCGTTCATCCAGGCAACCATAAGCACCTCGCCGGTGTCATATTGCTGAACCACACAAGGAATCAGCCCGCGGGCGTCGTATTTGAGCTTTGCCGCGGTTGTCACTTGCTCCATTTAAAAATCCAATCTGACAGGGATACCCTGGCTGGCCATATACTCCTTCACCTGGCGAATGCTGAAGGTTCCAAAGTGAAAGACGCTCGCCGCCAGCACGGCGTCGGCCTCGCCCTCGATCACACCCTCGGCAAAATGCTCGAGCGTGCCCACGCCACCGCTCGCAATGACGGGGATTGGCACCGCGCGAACCACGGCGCGAGTGAGCGCCAGGTCAAAGCCGGCCTTGGTGCCGTCGCGGTCCATGCTGGTCAGTAAGATCTCGCCGGCGCCGCGACGAGCCGCCTCCTCGGCCCACGCCACCGCGTCGATACCCGTAGCGTTGCGGCCTCCCGCGGTAAAGACCTCCCACTTGTCTGCACCGGATGCGCCGGGCAAACCGACACGCTTGGCATCGATTGCCACGACCACGGCCTGGCTGCCAAACGCCGCGGCAGCCTGGCTAATCAGCGACGGGTCGCGCACGGCCGCCGAGTTGAGCGACACCTTGTCGGCACCGGCGGCAACCATGGCGCGCATGCCCGCCAAGTCGCGAAAGCCGCCGCCCACGGTATAGGGAATGGCCAGCTCCTCGGCCGCGTGCGCTGCCATCTCGATAGTCGTCGCGCGGTTGTCGCTCGTGGCGGTAATGTCCAGGAAGACGACCTCGTCCGCACCCTCGCGGTCGTAGGCACGTGCCAGCTCCACCGGGTCGCCCGCATCGCGCAGGCTCACAAAGTTGACGCCCTTGACCACACGGCCGTCCTTGACGTCTAGGCAGGGAATCACGCGCTTGGTAAGCATGGGCTACTCCTCCCCTCGGGCGGCGGCCAGCGCCTGCACCAGCGTAAAGTTGCCCTCGTAGAGCGCACGGCCGGTAATGGCGCCTTCAATCGCGCCCTCGCCCACCGCGGCCAGCGCGCGGATGTCGTCTAGCGTCGAGATGCCGCCCGAAGCCACGACGGGAAATCCCGCGACCTCGGCCACATGGCGATACGCCGCCACATCGATGCCCGTCTGCATGCCATCGCGCGCGATGTCGGTATACACCAGATGCTTAAAGCCCAGCTCGGTAAGCTGCGCCACGGCATCGTCGAGCGCCACGCCCGCGCCGTCGCGCCAGCCATTCACCTTAACCTGGCCGTCGCGCGCGGCAATATCGGCGACCAGCAGCTCGCCAAAGCCTTGGGCCGCCACCTCGGCAAAACCCGGCTCGGTCACCAGCACGGTGCCCAGCGCAATACGACGAGCACCATAGCCGGCCAGCTCGTCGATGCGTGCGAGCGAGCGAACGCCGCCGCCCACGTCCACGGACAGACCGTCGACGCCGCAGATGGCCTTAATCGCCGCCGAGTTGGCAGCGCACTTGTCCTCGTCCTCGCCAAAGGCAGCGGACAGGTCAACGACGTGCACCCAGCTCGCGCCCTGCTCGGCAAACGAGCGGGCGACGGCCACGGGGTCGTCGGAATATACCTTGCAGCGGCTGCGGTCGCCGCGCTCCAGGCGCACAACCTTGCCGCCGATCAGATCGATTGCGGGAAACAGGATCATCGGCCAACCTCCTCGACGATGTTGACGAAGTTCTTAAGGATGCGCTGACCCAGCGCGGAGGATTTCTCGGGATGGAACTGGCAGCCCCACACGTTGCCATGGCGCACGATGCACGGGAAGCTCCGCGTGTAGTGCGTGCGCGCCAGCACATTGGCGGCATCGGCGTCGTCTGCCACCGCGTAGCTGTGGGTGAAGTACATGTTGGCACCCTCGGCAAAACCGGCAAGCAGCGGATCGGCCGCACCGGCAGGCGTCATGTGCACCTGGTCCCAGCCCACGTGCGGCACCTTCAGGCGGCTCGACTCCAAGCGCGTGCACGAACCGCGCATAATGCCCAGGCCATCGACCCAGGGACCACCAGCCTGCTCGGAGGCGCTGTCGTCCGCGACCACGCCCTCGTCCGCAGGCACGCCCTCGTTGCCGCGCTCAAAAAATAGCTGAAGACCCAGGCAGATGCCGAGCAGCGGAGTTCCGGCGGCAACGGCGTCGAGCACCGCGTCCGCCTCGCCACTCTGGCGCATAAAGGCAATCGCGTCATAGAACGCGCCTACGCCCGGGATAACCAGGCCGTCGGCGCCGCGGATCTGCTCCGGGTCGTCCGACGTACAGGCGGCAGCACCGGCACGCGCAAGCCCGCGCACAACGCTCGACAAGTTACCCTTGTGGTAGTCGACCACCACGATCTTCGGTTCGCCCACGCGACCCCTCCACTTCTCATCATCCAAAACCACCACAAAGGGGACAGGCATCTTCGTGGTGGTTTTACCCTTGTGACGGTTACAGCGAGCCCTTGGTGCTGGGGATGCTCTGCACGCGGGGATCGAGCTCGCAGGCGTGACGCATCGTACGGCCCACGGCCTTAAAGGCGGCCTCGATAATGTGATGCGAGTTGCCGCCCGCCAGCTCGCGCACGTGCAGCGTGAGCTTGGCGTCGCGCGCAAAGGCATAGAAGAACTCGACGGCCAGCTCGGTATCAAAGCTGCCCACGCGCTCGGTCGGCACGGGCAGCTCGCAATAGGCCTGGCCGCGACCCGAAATGTCCACGGCGGCTATCACGAGCGTCTCGTCCATGGCAATCGCCGCATCGGCAAAGCGCGTAATGCCCGCCTTGTCACCCAGTGCCTGGCAAAACGCCTCGCCCAGCACAATGCCCGTGTCCTCGACGGTGTGGTGCGCGTCGACCTCCACATCGCCCATCGCATGTACCGTCAAATCGAACAGGCCATGGCGGCCAAGGGCGTTGAGCATGTGGTCGAAAAACGGCACGCCGGTCGAGATATCGCACACGCCGGATCCGTCCAAATCGAGCCTAACGACAATGTCGGTCTCGCCCGTCTTGCGGGTCACCTCGACATAACGGCCCATCTACATCTCCTCCTTCACCAGCGCGGCAAACGCAACCAGTACCTCGTCGTTTTCCTGTGGGGTGTGCTTGTTGCCCAAGCCAAAAACCGAGAGTTTCAGCGTGCGAGGCAAGGCATTCA
>UQPT01000040.1:0-19042 GCA_900543045.1 uncultured Collinsella sp. | reverse complement strand
AGAAGCCCTCGCCGCACGAAGTGCGCAGCGAGGGCTTCTTGCATGTCCGAGGACGCGCCGGGAGGGAACTTGCTCTCCGCCCGAACAGGAAAGGATAATTACGCGACGGTGTAAATTGTCCATGATGAGATGCTTATGCTTGGCCCGGGTAAACTCCTGCCCCAGACGCCCAAAGTCGATGCCGCTTATATCAAAGCGGGTACGCTCCTTTGCCTGATCGGACGCCTCGCTCACCTCGATATGAGCGCTCACGATGTCGCGCACCTGATGCATGAGCTCGCTGGTATCGACAGCAGCGCGACGCTGGTTCATTAGGTTGTACACTGCGCGCATCGCATCTCGCCGGCAGGCAACGTCTTCGCCCACCTCTTTCCTGGTCACAAAGCGGTAGAGCTTAAAGAGCATGCGGCACATGATACAAAAGCGCTTCTTGGTCTCGTCGGTGGCGCTCATAGCACCGGCGGCGTCTTGTATTGCCTCGAGCTTTCCAAAGCCGTCTGCGGCGAGAAGTGTTTCCAACTCAAAGCCCTGATCGCTCATAAAAGAAGTGATCTGCCCCGTCAGCTCCCCAATACGCCTGACAAGCTCCTCCTTATCCACCACTACATCGGCCGGATCGCGGTCGTCACCTAAATCGCGCGTGTAGTCGGCCAGTGCCTGCCGCAGCGCCTTCACCACGCCCACGTAGTCCACGATAAGGACGTTGCTCTTGCCCTCGGCCACGCGATTGGCGCGCGCGATGGCCTGCATAAGGCCGTGCGCCTTCATGGGCTTGTCGAAGTACATCACCGATAGGGGCTTCACGTCAAAGCCGGTGAGCCACATGGCACACACGAACACGATACGAAGGGGATTGTGAAGTGAAATATTTGCGGGATGGCATCCTGGTAGTCGGCATAATTGTCGCGGTAGGCGCGCTCCACGTCCTTGTCCTGGCGCTTGAACTCCATGAACACGAGGGGCACACCGTTAACGAAGCCCACCAAATCGCAGCGCCGGCGGTGCAGGGGGCCGTGCACCCACAGCTCTTCTGCGGCCACGAAGCGGTTCATCTTGGGATGCTCGAAGTCAAACACCTGCGCAAGCTCGGTGCGGGGTGTGCCGTCTGCGTTTAGCTTGCGCACGGGAACGCCGTCGCGCAGCATGTGGTACTTGGCCTCGTTGATCTGAAGCAGGGAATCCCCCACAAACGCATGCTCGAGCGTTTTGATCGCTTCAGCGACGTCGGCTTCATCCATCCATTCGTTAAGCTCGGTCAGTGCACTTTCCAAATCGCGCCTAAGCAGCACGTCATGATAGTTCTCACGCCCAAGCGTGCCATGCGGCCCAAGCACTTCCTCATCGAAGCAGTAATGGACGTCCCACCCAAGTGTCGCGAGCAGATTGCCTGCTGGTTTCTGTACAGCCTCTTCTTCGGAGTAACGGTTCTTGGACATGACAAGCTCCTAGATTCTTGCCTGCAGGTCTTCCGGCGTCGGTAGGTATTCGAGGTATTGCTCCGGCAGCACATCCCCAAGTCGATATTCACTCACGCCTATGGGTGCTGCAATGTCCCTGAGCGAGTATTCAGCCACCACATTATCTTTTTCTTTACAAAGCAAAAGACCAATCGTGGGGTTGTCCCCTTCGTTAGCAAGCTCACCATCCACGGCAGCAACATAGAAGCTCAATTGTCCGGTAAACTCCGGTTTGAACTTCTCGTTCTTTAACTCAATGACCACATAGCTTCGCAGTTTGACGTTGTAGAACAATAAGTCTATGTAGAAGTCCTCTTGGCCGACCGTTAGGTGATACTGCCTCCCCATAAACGCAAAGCCTGTTCCCAACTCCAACAAGAGCTTGGTCACATTGGAAACCATCTGCTCTTCGATGTCGTGTTCCTTTAGCCCTTGTTTAGCAGTGATGAAGTCAAAAACGTACGGATCTTTGAGCACTTGTTGAGCAAGCTCACTTTCAGGCGCGGGCAGAGTGCGCGTAAAATTGGTGGCCTTGCCCGCGAGCGCCTGACGCTCATAGAGCTTTAAATCGATCTGATGGTCGAGAACGGCTTGCGACCATCCATTTTCGACAATGGCATTCCTATACCATTCGCGACGGGCGCCCGGTTCAGTCTTGTCCAGGAGCTTCACGATGTGTCCCCAGGGAATTGTGCAATAGCCATTGCACAATTCTGAGTCAACCTCGCGCGCAAACTTTGCCATGTACTTGAGACTGCGGACAGAAAAGCCCTTGATTCCGGGGAAAGCGGAGCGGATGTCTTGCGAAAGAGTGTCGATGAATTTGTTGCCCCATTCGGAACGCGCGACAACCTCATTGCCGATAAGCCAGTACATACGCACCATTTCGGAGGATGCTTTTTGCACAGCGTTGGCGCGTGCCTGATTGACGATAAGGACGATGTGATTAAAAGCGTCCTTGTACTCTTCGTTGTTCATCAGCATGGCTAGACCTCGATCTCGCCGGACATGAGTTTGGTGAAGCTCACGCCCGTAAGCTCGGCGGCCTGTTTGGCCACGTCGCGCATGTTCTTGGGTATGCGAACCGTAACCGCCACGTTTTCGCCCTCGACCAAATAGGCCTTAAGCTCGCTTTCCGTGACGTTCCCGTCGATGAGGTCTGCGTAGCGCACGGTTCCTCCTTGCTTGCATGATGCAATACAGTATGTGGGCTCAATTTTATCAGACGTAGTAATGCGCAAAATGGCACTGTATTTACCGCACGAGCCATGGTCGCGGGGTCGCGCGCTTACGCAGCGGCGGTAAACCCAGTGCCTTATAGTGAACTCATAATGGACAGCGGCATCACCCTGAGCTCGAGCGGCATCGCCCCCGACCGCTTCATCGCCGTTTTCCACACGGGCCTGGGAGTCTCCCTACTCCTAGCCGGCCTCATCTTCGGCCGCAACTACGGCAAAGCCTTAGCAGCAGAGTAAACAGAGCGCACGGTCCACATATACAAAACGCGCGGCCAAAAAGGCCGCGCACCATCTTTCATTCAGACCCATCATTACCCGTCGCGTAGGTGCCGGGCTCACGCAGGCCCGAGGGCGACCTTCCTTTCCGGCGCACTCCGCAGGACGAAAGAAGCCCTCGCCGCACGAAGTGCGCAGCGAGGGCTTCTTGCATGTCCGAGGACGCGCCGGGAGGGAACTTGCTCTCCGCCCGAACAGGAAAGGATAATTACGCGACGGTGTAAACCCAGTCGTGCTTATCCTCAACAGCACCAGACTGGATGCCCGTCAGGGTCTCGCGGAGCTTCTTCATCACAGGGCCGATCTCGGTGTAGCCAGCCGGGAAGGTCACGGTCTCGTCGGCACCGTAAACCTTGTTGTCGATCTCGCCGACCGGAGAGATGACGGCAGCGGTGCCGCACAGACCGCACTCAACGAAGGTGCCGGCCTTGACCTCGGCCCACTCGACGGGACGCTGGTCGACGGTCATGCCCAGATCCTCGGCAACCTGAACGAGCGAGCGACGGGTGATGGAGGGCAGGATGGAGTCGGTGTGCGACTGCGGAACGACGAGGGTGCCGTCCTCCTTCACGAACAGGACGTTCGCGCCGCCGGTCTCCTCGACATAGGTGCGGGACTCGGAGTCGAGATACAGGTTCTCGGCATAGCCCCCGCGATGGGCCTCCATCGTGGGCTTGAGGGACATGGCATAGTTAAGGCCGGCCTTGATGTTGCCGGTGCCGTGCGGTGCGGCGCGGTCGTACTCGGAAACGCGCAGCTTGACGGGCTTAAGGCCACCCTTAAAGTACGGACCGACCGGGGTCACGAGAATACGGAACGTGTACTCAGGAGCGGGAGCCACGCCGATCACGTCACCGGAGCCGATCATAAACGGACGCACGTACAGGGTTGCACCGGAGCCGAAAGGCGGAACCCAGGCGGCGTTGGCAGAAACGACCTGCTTGACTGCCTCAACAAACTTGTCCTTGGGGAACGGGGGCATCTCGAGGCGCTGGGCAGAGTTATACATACGCTCGGCGTTCATGTCGGGACGGAAGCAGACGATGCTGCCGTCCTCGGCGGTATAGGCCTTCAGGCCCTCAAAGACCTCCTGGCAGTAATGGAAGATGCCGCCGCACTCGGAGACATGCAGGGTGTGATCGGTGGTCAGGCCACCCTCGTCCCACTCGCCATCCTTCCAATGAGCCTCGTAGCTGTAATCGGTCTTCATGTAGCCAAAGCCAAGGCTACCCCAATCGATATCCTTCTTCTCGACAGCCATATGTCGCTCCTTACATACACAGTTGCATACTCGCGAACCCGCACGCAAGGACCGAGGCCGACCGCGTCGCAACGTCGCACGCCCGGAGCGTAGAGCCGGACGGGACACGCGAACAGCATCAAAGCCGATGGCACGTCGATTCGCATGCACGAGATTGTACTCCCCGCATGCGTTGGATAAAACGTTTTTCTTTAACTAACTAAAGTATTTTCATTTGCTTCGGGATTCACCAGGGTAAATAGGCATCCTCCAAGCCGCGGCGTCCACTCGCCCCATGCGCCCCGCGACCGCCCTATCGATATACTCTAAAGTCGAGACGATGATTGGAGCCCCCTTGGCAACTCAAAACAAACGCGAGCACTTGACGGAAGACCTGCTCAAGCGGCTGTTGGCCAGTTCGAGCATCGACGCCTATCTTGACGAAGGCGAAACCGTCGACCAAACGCTTCCCTCGTACTTGCGCTGCCTCATCGACGAGCGCCGCATCAAGCGCTCGGACGTCGCGCGCAACTCGGGCCTTAACCCGACCGTTGTGTACGACATCTTTGCCGGCAAAAGCCGCCCCGGCCGCGACCACGCCATCATGTTGGCACTCGGCATCGGCTGCACGCTTCGAGAGACGCAGCGCCTTCTGAGACTCGACAGCGTCGCCGAGCTTTGGTGCAAGGATCGCCGCGACGCCATCGTCATCTGGTGCATCGAACGCGGCATGAGTCGCGCTTGCACCGATGACGAGCTTTACCGCTTGGGCGAAAAAACGCTTCTGGGAACCAACCCACTCAAATAAACGCCCACGTCTGTGCGAGCCCCGTAACGCTATCCTCTCCATACGCGATTCAGTTGCCAACTGAACAAACAGAACAATCGTTGTCATATCATTCTTGGGGCATTTGCCCAGCTACCATGAAGGGAGGACGGCTTGAACGACAACCAGCTCATGCATGCCATGAGTCTTGACGACACCTATCGCGTCGAGCAGGTGCTCGCGCGCGGCGAAGACGGCATTACCGAACTCGTCACGATTGACGGAGCCGGTCCCTTCGTGCGAAAGAAGATTCGACAGAAGCTTGCCCGCCGCAATGTATGGTCGGCACTCACAGAATGCAGTTCGCCCCGTCTTCCCCGCGTCGAGGCGACCTACGAACTACCCGAGCACTTTGTTGTCGTCTACGACTTTGTGCCGGGTCGGCCGCTTTCCAAAGTTATCGAAACCGATGGGCCGTTGACGCCGGAAGAGGCAACATCGCTTGCCATCGAGCTTTGTGAGGCGGCCGAGGAGCTCCACAGACACGGTATCGTCCACCGTGACATTTCCCCCAACAATATCGTGGTTGCCGCGAACGGCGCACACCTCATCGACCTCGGTATTGCCCGCATGCGCGTCGAAGGGGCAAGCAAGGACACGACTTCCCTTGGAACCTGGGGGTTCGCCTCACCCGAGCAATACGGTTTTGCCCAGACCGACGCGCGAAGCGATGTCTACTCCATCGGACGCGTTCTTGGCTTTGCGCTTACGGGCATCCGTCCTGATGACGAGGCTTACGAGCAGATTCTTAAGAAACATCTTGATAATGCACCCGCGACGCTCGTCCATGCCATCACGCGCGCCTGCTCGTTTGAGCCAAGCGCGCGATTCCAGTCTGCGGCAGAGATGGCAGGGGCGCTCTCCGGCTCGTCTCGACCGGGAAACGATAGGGCATCTTCTGGCACAGATGGGCAAACCGACCACGCCCAAATAGCGGCGGGCACGCATGCGTCTAAGCGCAACCCAGACAAAAGCAGGACGCGGACCTTTGGCGGCTTGCTGCTAAAACTGGCACTCGTCACCGCAATGCTTGCCGGGCTGATGGCAGTCGGCGCGATTGCCATCTCGACGTTCTACGCCGGCCGAGAAAGCAACAACGGGCCCACGTCCTCATCGCAAGCCGGCCAGTCTGACGGCGTTTCGACATCCAAAAAAGCAAATTCGGCAAGCGATGCCAACCACTTGTCCGCCGAGCTCTCGATCGCGGAATCAGGTTGGTCGGTTGACGGGCACGGATACGTCCACTTTGGCATCGGCCTTAAAAACTCCGACGGCCCCGCCGCCATCGCATTTCCCACCATTAAGGTCTACGGATACGACGCGAATGACAACCTGATCTTTACGGATGAGAAAACCTACAGCGCCATCGAGCCCGGCCAGACTGTCTACTTTGGCGATCAGACGGGAAATGGCACCGCTCCCGCGCGCGTTGAGTTCGAGGCAGTCACACCCAGCGGCGTTGCACTTGCCACCGCCACCGAAGCACCGGTGTACGAAATTTTAGATAGCACCGAATCCGCTGGGGCAGACGGCATGCAATCATTCTTGGCAAAACTCAAACTCCAAAGCGCCCCGAGCGGCTTTGATAAGACCCAAGTGTTCCTATCGGCTATCCTGCGCAATAAACAAGGCAATATCGTTGCCGGCTATAACAATTTTTGCGGCTGCCCCTCCGTCGGCTCGACGGTCCCTGTTTCGATCGACGTCAACAATCCGCCCACGCACGCAAGCTGTGATATTTACGCAGCCCAGTGGTAAGGTCCGGGGTGCCGCGAATAATTCCGCAGCACAAAGAAGGACCGGCATCGCGCCGGCCCTTCCGTACTTCTACAGCCCTAGAATCTCACGCTTCTTGGCATCAAACTCCTCTTGCGTCAAAATCCCGGCATCGAGAAGCTCTTTGAATTTCTTTACGGCCTCTATTTGATCCTCAAGCGTCCGTGCGGACTCGGCACTGTCCCCTGGCGCCCCCTTGGGCTCCATCGTATCCGGCGTACAGACCGCGCCCGCGACGCCTTCTACAGAAGCGTTACGGGGGTTGAGCATTCCCGCCAGCCCCATGCCGAGCACCATGCCGCCCGCAGCGCCAAACCCGTTCTCGCGTACGCCCTCGGCAATCATCTGCTGAGCCGCCACATCGGCTGTCTGCTTAGAAACCCCCTCGTAAGCGTTAACATCCAGCTTCTTTTTCGCATAGCTCTTGATAAGCTCGCGCGAGTCATCGGAGAATTCAATGTTTTCGATGGCGACTTGCACAAGTTTGATGCCAAAGCGATCTTGCCATGACCCCGCGTTATTACCCTCATCCAGGATCATATGGCGAATTTCGTTGACGTGTGACGGCAGCTGCGAAATTCGGACCTCGGACGACAAGGCATTCGTGGCCACGATGAACGAAGCCAGAAACTCTGCAATCAGCATGCTCCGTGCGCGCGGGTCGTCAAACGAATAGCTATAGACGTTCGCAGGAAGAAAATTCCTGATAAAACGCTCGGCATCCACTACCTGCAGTGACAGCTGACCATACGCGAAGACCTCAAGATCTGCGCCGTAAAACAAGTCGTTATACGCAAGCGGTCCACGCGTGCCGAACCTGATACCGCGGATTTCGCGCAGATTGACAAACGCCACACGCTTCTGCGACGGCGACATGCCCGCATAGCCGACACGACGCGCCGCCTGTCCGAGAACCATTTTGAGGACGCCCTGCTCTTCACGATCGTGGTCATCAAAAAGCGACGCTTCGCCGTCGCGATACTCAAAACCGCCCGGTTCCGTTATAACTTGCTCGATGCCCGCCTGACTAAAAATAAACGCCGCGGTGTTCTCGGGAACAAAAATGAGCGAGCCGTTGGACAGAACGTCACTCGATCCGTAGTTTCCGCCGCGCCCGTTTTGCCCAACCTTACGCACCCCGGGAGCAACCACGACATGCTCGTCAAAATGACCAGCCGTGACAATATCTTTCCATTGATCGGCGAGTACGCCACCGAGCGAGTCGATGGCAACATTCACAATACCCACAGCCACCTCACCCTACAGCACAAACTTGGTATCGCAGTACGAGCAAACGATGCCCTGGCCTTTGCGTCCCGCGACGGGCGCATGGCATCCGGGACACTTTGCCGTCGCCTTTGCGGCCATCTTCTCGGCATGAGGCTTTTGCACCTTCAGAGAAGCACCCAAGGCACTGCCAATGGAGTCGCCAACTGCCCCGACAACGCCCACGGCACCGTCTACAAAATCGGCAATCTCTGCCGCTGTACCTGAGGGAAGCTCCGAAGTATCGATGGCATCGATGTTGCCCGCCGCCGCGCGGCGCACACTTTCGGCCCAACGGTCGGCAAGGCGCTTGCCGCCTTCGGTAAAGCTCACCGTAACGGTCTCCTCCGAAAATGCGACTCGCAGCACCGGCGTACTATTCACACGCGCTGCGATAGTCTGGGGGACATCCGCCGAGCACAGAATCGAATCGAGCGGGCAGCGCTTGAGATAGCGTCGAGTTTTAAACAGCCCCTCGGAGACCGTTGCGACCAAGATTAGATTCATATTTGTAAGCACGATCTCATCGAGAGCCTCGCTACCAGAGCCAACGCCCAAGCGCACATTCGAGGTCTGCATGATGATGAGTTCGCCGGGTGCCAGATTGTACTCGCCCACGCCGTCATCCCCCGTCCAACGTTTTCCTCCCATCCTAAACACCAGGCAAATAATTTCATCAGCTGCCAACTGAATTTCTCACCAGATTCAGTTGGCAGCTGATGAAACCCCCGCAGCCCACAGCCACAATTCGAAGCAGTGTCATCCATATCAAGGGAAGGAACAACTATGGATTGGGAAGCTTCAGGCAGCGGGGATAATGGCGTCCCCCAAACGGTGTCGACACCCGATGGCAAGCCGCCCAAAGGCAAGAAGAAATGGCCGATCGTTCTGGCAGTGCTTGTTATCCTGATTATCTTGGCACGTATCAGCTCATGCGTGAGCGGCTGCGGCTCTTCGGGCCCATCAAAGACCGCCGACACGTTCACCTGGCCCAGCAGCGGTCTCGCGACCGAACTGCCCAAGCCCAATACAAACAAGGGCGAGATATACGAGAACAGCTCCGACTCTTTCTCGGCAACGCTGAAAGAAGTCTCACAAGCGGACTACGATAGCTACATCAACGCTTGCAAAGAAGCTAGCTATACCGATTTCTCGGGCGAAGGCACCGATGATTTTGAGGCAACGGCACCCAGCGGAGCAAAACTGACCTTGTCCTACTACAGCAGCTCAAAGTCCCTCGACATCGAGCTCGAGAAGCCGCAGGACAGCAGCGAGCAGGCAGACGCGGCCGACGATACCGATGCGGCAGCCGCTGATTTGCAGACCGAAACCGCACCGGCCGCATCCTCTTCTGACTTCCACGCCATGATGGACGGCTACGAACAGTTTATGAATAGCTACGTCGAGTTCATGAAAAAGTACGAGAATTCAGACGACACCGCATCGATGCTTGCCGACTACGGATCGATGATGCAGCAATACAGCGATTGGTCGCAGAAATTTGACAGCGTCGATGAAAGCTCGCTGTCCGCCGAGGATCAGGCTTACTATCTCGAGGTCCAGGGGCGCGTTCTACAGAAGCTGAGTGAGGTCCAATAGCCTCGCACTCAACGCCACACATCGTTCCCACAACAAAAAAGACCCGCCATCCAAAGTGGCGGGTCTTTTTGCACCAATCGGTTTTAGACGCCTACGCGTTCTTTTTGCCCAGCTTAGCCTTAACCAGACCGACCACAGTCGGGATGATCGACACGGCAACGATACCAACGATTAGCAGCTCAAAGTGCTCCTGCACAAAGGGGATGCCGCCAAAGAAATAGCCCAGCAGCGTAAAGACCGTCGACCAGGTGATACCGCCCAGCACGTTATAGATGACAAAGTTACGCCAGTGCATGCCGCCCATACCGGCGATGAAGGGCACAAAGGTGCGGATAAACGGGAAGAAGCGACCCAGGAAGATGGCCAGGTGGCCCCACTTGTCCAGGAAGTCCTCGGACTTTTTGATACGCTCAGGCGTCATGGCCTTCACCTTGCCCGAGGCGATGATCTTTTGGCCAAAGAAATGACCGATCATAAAGTTGCACTGATCGCCCAAGATAGCAGCCGTCCATGCGACGGCCAGCAGGGCCACGATGTTAAAGCCGCCGTTGTGGGCAAAGAAGCCCGAGGCGAACAACAGCGAGTCGCCGGGAAGGAACGGGAAGAACACCACGCCCGTCTCGACAAAGATGATCAGGAACACGCAGCCGTAGGCCATAAGCGGGCCGGCGGCGATCCAGCTGGCGATCGCGGTGCGCGGATCCTTAAGTAGCTCAGCGATAAAATTGATGAAACCCATGAAGTAAAACCTCTCAGTTGTGGGCGCGGACACGTCCAAGTTGACCAGTATACGGTTGCGACGCCGCCACGCACACGACCTTACAAAAGCGTGACTTCATTACCAGCAAGTTTGCATAATTGACACCTGTCACGCAAAGCCGAGTAAGATTGTTCTTCCTAATCCCTAGCGAATCGCTATACTTTATTGAATTGCATTGTCGCGGCGCTAAGGGAGGGCGGCCGGTGAGCTTTATCAATACCATTCGCGAGGACATCAGGACCGTCCAGGCACAGGATCCCGCTGCGCAAAACGGCCTGGTCATCTTCCTCTCCTATCCCGGCCTACACGCCAAGTGGAACCATGTGCCCGAGCACTGGCTCTGGGAGCACGGCCATCGCTCGCTCGCCCGCGTGCTCTCGCAAATCACCCGCCATATCACTGGCGTCGAAATTCACCCTGCCGCACAGATCGGCAAGCATTTCTTTATCGACCACGCCATGGGCGTTGTCATCGGCGAAACCGCCATTGTGGGCGACAACTGCGTGCTCTATCAGGGCGTCACACTTGGCGGCACCGGCAACGAGACCGGCAAGCGCCACCCCACCCTGGGCAACAACGTCACCGTGGGCACAGGCGCCAAGGTGCTCGGCAACATTCGCATTGGCAACAACGTCAAAATCGGCAGCAACTCGGTCGTCGTCAAGGACGTGCCCGACAACTGCACCGTCGTGGGCGTGCCCGGGCGCATTATCAAACGCAACGGCTGCCGCGTGTTCGAGGAAAACTTTGACGCCAAGCAGCACCGCGAATACATGCCTGACGATGCCGCCGAGCAAAGCGCCCTCAACCGCCGGGACATCACCGAGAACGCCCGCCGCGTACATGAACTCGAGCAGGAGGTGGCCGAGCTTAAGGCCCTCGTCGCCAAGCTCGTGGACGAGCGATAGGACGCAAGCAACGGCCAATAGCATCGATGTCAACGCAAAGGCGCGCCAGGGAATCCATCCCCGGCGCGCCTTATTTCTGATGTGACAAAGGGACTGTCCTTTTGTCACATTATGCGAACTGGCTCAGGTAGAGGTCGGCGTAGGCGCCCTCGGCAGCCAGCAGCTCCTTGTGCGTGCCCTGCTCGATAATGTTGCCGTGATCCATGACCAAGATCAGGTCGGCATCCACGATCGTCGACAGGCGATGCGCAATCACAAAGCTCGTACGCCCACGCATGAGCGCGTCCATGGCGCGGCCGATGGCAAGTTCGGTGCGCGTATCCACGCTCGACGTCGCCTCGTCCAGAATGAGAATCGCCGGGTTGTTGAGCAGCACGCGCGCGATGGTCAGCAGCTGGCGCTGACCCTGGCTGATGCTTTCGGCGTCATTGGCAACACGCGTGTCGTAGCCCTGCGGCATGGTCCGCACAAAGAAATCGACCTGTGCGGCGCGCGCCGCCGCCACAACCTCGTCGCGCGTTGCCCCGGGGCAACCATAGGCAATGTTCTCGGCGATCGTGCCATCAAACAGCCAGGCGTCCTGCAACACCATTCCAAACTGCCGGCGCAGCTCGCCGCGATCCATACGACTCGTATCCACGCTGTCAAGCGTAATGCGCCCGCCGTCAATCTCGTAAAAGCGCATGAGCAGGTTGATGAGCGTGGTCTTGCCCGCGCCCGTGGTTCCCACCACGGCAATCTTCTGGCCCGGCTCAGCGGTAAACGACACATCGCGCATGAGCGGCTTATCGGGCGCATAGCCAAAGCGCACATGCTCAAAGGCGACGCGGCCTTCCACGCGACCCGGCAGCTTGGCGGCCTCGCCTGGCTGCGGATCGGCCTCCATCTCGGGCTCATCGAGCAGGTCGAACACGCGCTCCGCGCTCGCCAGCGCGCTCTGCAGCGAGTTGAAGGTAAACGAGAGTTGCGTCATGGGCTCGGACGCCTCGTAGATAAACTGGAAGAACGCCTGGAACACGCCGACAGTCATATGACCGGCAACCAGCATGCTGCAGCCCACGAGCGCGATCACGATCTGCGCCAAACGGCCGATAAAGCGCACCGCGGGGCCGACGGCGTTAATCATAAAGTCGGCCTTGGCGCTCATGCGCGCCAACTCGTTCGAAGCCTCATGCACCTCGACAGAGCTCTGGCGCTCGCGGTTGAACGCGCGAATCACCAGGCGGCCCGAATAGCCCTCCTCGACCGCACTCGTAATCTTGGACACCCACTCCTGGCGCTCGCCCGTCACGTCATGCGTGCGGCGCGAAACCACCTTGGTCACCAGCAGCGACACCGCCGTAAAGCCCAAAAAGACGAGCGTGAGCTCGACGCTGAACACAAACATCATGCTCACAGCGCCCACAACCGTACCGATCGACACGAGCAGCTGCAGCAATCCGCGCTGCATGCTCTCGGACATCTTGTCCAGGTCGTTGGTCGCGCGGCTGACTACCTCACCGGGGCGATGCGCATCAAAGTAAGCGAGCGGCAGACGGCTGAGCTTTTGCGCGATGCGGTTGCGCAGGCGCAGGTTGAGGCGCTCAGCAACACTCGACATCAAAAAACTCTGCAGTGCATAGAACGATCCGGCGGCCGTCCAGATTAAAAAGTAGATGAAGATGGTTCTGCCGCAGCTCTCCCAGGTGATGTTGAAGGTGGTGTCGTTGGCAAACGCCACCTGTATATGGCCCCACAGCTCGTCGATGACATGAGCGCTATATGCCGGCGCGGCGGTGTTAAAGATGACGTAGAACACAATGCTCACGAACACGATATAGAAGCGCCAATGGTCGCCGGTAGCCTCGTTCCACAAACGGCGCACCGTCGCCCAGATATCCCGAGGCGTCTCGTCCTCGTCTTCGTCATCCACGTCGCGCATGCGCTCTGCCTCGGCGCGGGCACGCTCATCCTCGGCTCGTTCGTTTTCCTCGTACAGCGCTTGGCGACGAGCCTCGCGCTCGGCCGCCGCCTTGGCGGCATCGTCCAGCTCGGGTACCGCGGCAGCCGTTTCCTCAACCAGTCCCGCGGCAGCGGCGTCATCAACGCCGCCCTGCTTCTTGAGCTCCTCGGTCATGCTACTCACCTCCCTTCATCTGCGATTCCGCGATAGCGCGGTACACCTCGCAGGTTTCCATGAGCTCGTCGTGCGTGCCTAGGCCCACGACCTCGCCATCCTTGAGCACCACGATCTGGTCGGCATGCAAGATCGTCGAGATGCGCTGCGCGATGATGAGCACCGCAGCGTCACGCGTCTCGTCTTGCAACGCATGACGCAGGGCAGCATCAGTCTTAAAGTCCAGGGCCGAAAAACTGTCGTCGAAGATATACAGGTCGGCGCGCTTCATGAGCGCACGAGCAATGGCCAGGCGCTGGCGCTGGCCGCCTGAAAAGTTCGTACCGCCCTGCGCCACCGGGGTATCGAGCCCCTGCGGCTGATCGAGCACAAAGGTGCTCTGGGCAACCTGGAGCGCATGAAGCATGTCGGCCTCAGTCGCGTCTTCGTTGCCAAAGCGCAGATTGCTTGCCACGGTACCCGAGAACAGCCATGCCTTTTGCGGCACATAGGCAATGCGCCCGCGAATCTCGTCTTGCGAAAGCTCGCGAAGATCGACGCCGTCCAGGCGAATGACGCCCTTGGTGGCATCGTGGAAGCGCAGCAGAAGCTTTGCCACCGTCGACTTGCCCGAGCCCGTCGAGCCCACAATCGCGGTCGTCTGACCGCGTCGACAAGTAAAGTTCAAATTGCACAGCGTGTCCTCCTCGGCGTCGTCAAAGCGAAACGACATGTGATCGAACACGGCGACTGCATCAGCCCCGTCCTTTGAGTCGGACGCGGCCGCATCAAGCGTACGCTGGCCATCGACGATGCTCGGCTCAATCTCCAGCACTTGCTGTGCACGGCTTAGACATGCCGCGGCGCGTGGCAGCGTTAGCACCACCATCTGCGCCATCATCACAAAGAACAGGATCAGAAGCGCGTACTCCAGCACCGCCGAGATGCTCGCGATCTGCATGGCGTGGGCGCCCACGCGGTTGCCGCCAACCCACAGCACCGCTACCTCGGCGATGTTCATCAAAAAGAAGCTTGAGCTGTCGAGGCCCACAAACAGGTGGTTGACTTTGATGGCGTTGGCGGCGTAGTCGCTGAACACCTCGTCCAGGCGCCGCTCCTCGTGACGCTCCTTGTTAAACGCACGGATGACGCGCACGCCCACGATGTTTTCGCGCAGCACCACGTTCATGCGGTCGATAAAGCTCTGCAAGCGCATAAAGATCGGAGCCGCGTTGGCAACCGTAAAGACCGCCGCCACCAGCACAATCGCAACCACGACGCCCAGAAGCGTGCCCATGGCAGGATCGATAAACCAAGCGAAGATGATGCCCGCCACAGCCAAAAACGGCACGGGCAGCACCAGCTGAATCGTCTGCAGAATCGCCTGCTGAATCACGTTGATGTCGTTGAGCGAGCGCGTGATCATCGATCCGGTGCCAAAGCGCTCAAAGTCGCTGGCCGCGAGCTCGAGCGACTTGTCGTACACGGCATTGCGGATATCGCAGGCCACGTTGGCGGCCAAGCGCGCCGAAAGATAGCAGCCCAGCACCGCGCCGCCGCTGGCCATGCCGGTCGCGATAAGCATGTAGAGGCCATTGCGCAAAATGTAGTCGACATCACCCGTGGTGATACCGGTGTTGACCATGTTCGCCAGCATCGTGGGAACCAACAGCGTGCCGACGTTATCAACCAGCAGCACCAGCAGCGTCACTGCGATAAGCCCTCGATAGGGCTTCAGAAACCTCATTAACAGTCGCACGACTCCCCCTCACCTTGATTCTCGGCTTGGCTCTCGGCAGCGATATGCTGCTTAAATGCCTCGCACTCCTCACCGAGCACCTGAGAGAATTTTCCGATCAAGCGCATAATCTCGCGCTGCTCACACGGCTCAAGCGCGCCAAAGGCTCGCTGCTCGGCCTTGAGTGCCGGCAGCGCATAACGCTCGGCAAATCGCCTGCCCTCTTCGGTCAGGCTCACAACCTTGTTCTTACGACTGCCTTCGGCAAACTCCAACGTTGCGAAGCCCCGCGCCGTCAAGGTTTTAATGGCCGAGTTGATGGTCTGCTTGCTGTAGAACCATTCGCTTGTCAGACGGCTTACGGCAATACTGCCGCCCGCCGTGCTGGTATCGACGAGCATCCAGTAAGCGCAGTCCGAAAGGCCGCAGGCGCGCGAGAACTCCGAATAGATATGGTCGAGTCCATTGAGCAACCGGTCGAAGTCGACCAGCGTAACCGCACTATTCATCTATCCCACCATTCGATTGTCCGAATTTTGACCAATTTTATATCTCTAGATTAGTCCGAGTTTTGACTATCGTCAACAGGCTCTCCGCAAACGCGTGCACTTTTATGGCCTATCGGCAGAAAAAGACCGCCGGCGCGGGGGCGGCGCCAGCGGTCACGTGAAAATCGGGTTTTATTGCCTGTTAGGCAGCGACGGCCTCGTAGACCGTAGCGCCCGCAAAGCTGTCATGCAGGCTCTTGCCGCAAATCCAAGGCAGCTCAACAACCTCGCAGACCGTATTGACCAGCTCGGAGCAGTCAGTAAAGTGGCCCTTGTCGTTGAGGGCCTCGCAATCCTGAACACGCCAATAGCCATCGGTGTGCGTGATGTAGTACTCGTGATCGTCAATCGTCACAAAAGCGCGCGTCTTGGAACGCAGCAGCTTCAGAAATCCTTCGAAGTCGGTCTCGACGACATCTCCAGCCTGGAACATGATAGTTACCTCCTGGCCCGGCGCCACCACGGCGCATTGATAAACGTTGGTACTCCTTTAGTAAAACCTTTATCAGAGGTTATACGTTCGTCATTTAGGCAAGTGGTAAAAAACCGCAGGGTAGACGGGATAAAACGTTTAACCATCCCATTTGTTTGTCACATTCTGAAGGTACTTTTATGCAAACCTACTTTCCCAATTGGAATCTATCCTTTTGGCCGGGCAATTGACCGTCTATCGTTTGAGCCCGACGGGTATGAACGGGGCATCTGCAACGCCACTACAAGGAGGCACCATGGAGACTATCGAAGCGCTCATTCACCGCCGCAGCTGCCGCAAATACAGCGATCGTCCCGTCGAGGTCGAAAAGCTTGCACGTATTATCGAAGCCGGCCAATATGCACCGAGCGGCATGGGCCGCCAGCCGGTGACGTTTGTCGCCGTCACCGATCCCGCGACCGTCGAGCGTCTCTCGCAGCTTAACGCCCAAGTCATGGGTAGCAACGGCGACCCCTTCTACGGAGCCAAAACGGTTGTGGTGGTACTGGTCGACCGCAACGTGCCCACGCATCTGGAAGACGGCTCGCTCGCCATGGGCAACTTGCTCAACGCCGCCTATGCACTGGGTGTCGATTCATGCTGGATTCACCGCGCGCATGAGGTCTTTGACTCGCCCGAGGGCCTGGAGCTGCTGGCCAGCTGGAGCCTGCCCGCCGACGGCAGCCTGCGCGGTGTCGGTCACTGCATTCTGGGCTATGCCGAGGACACGCTACCCGAGCCCAAACCCCGCCGCGACAACGTCGTCTACGTAAGGTAACCCAAGAGCGTCATAGGGGTAGCTAATTTGGGACGAGGCTATTTTAGCCACCCCACTCGCAACTTATCTTGCCGATGGAGTTGTCGTCGTTTCGTTCGTGTGGGTCGTTTCGGCGCCGTCGCCCTGTTCGCCCTCGTCCTTTTGAGCGTCGGCGATGGTGGAGGCTGCCGCGACCATGCCGCGCTGGGGCGCGACGCCCGTCTGGGTCTGAGCGCCCTCGACAACTTCTGTGCCTGCATGCGCGAGCTCGGGCGATTTAAACACCGCGTCCAAGTTGGCGCCACCGCCGGCGTAGCCAAGCGCAGCGAGTGCGATGACGATCACTGCAACGACGACCGCGATCGGCACATAACGATGCCAACCAGCAGGATTGAGCCCACTGCGGCGAGCCGCCCCGCGGCTGATGTAGCCGAGCGTGCCGTCGTGCTTGAGCTTTGAGCCCACCACGCGTTTGCGGCCCCACAGCGAGGACTCTGCCTGCATTGCCAAGCGAGCACCTGTCGAAGGATAGCCGTATTTAGTGCGCTTGAACGAGCCGTCAAACCCCGAGGCGTGTTTGCCCCACGTCACCGATGTTGTGCGTCGGTTAACCGGCGCGGCACTCCGCCTTCTGCGGCTCGGTTTTGTAGTCTCAGCCATACGCCCCCGCACGCCGTAACCAAATCGAAACAATAACGCTTTGGACTGTAGCACACGCGTCGCGCGCGGTCACGGGCGCCTCGCTCAACGGTCATCGTCCTTCAGCAAGCGCCACAGCGTTGTTCGGCTTACGCCCAGCACCTCCGCCGCACGGGTCCGGTTGCCGTGGAGATGATCTACAACCAGATGCGCGATATCTCGCTCGGTATCGGCCAGCGGTCGCAGGATATACAGGTCGCTTTCGAGTGTCGGAGCGCCAAAGGTTGCGGTCTTAATCACGTCCTCTTGGGCGAGCACTTCCTCCGCCACAGCGCGGTCCACCGTGCCCGCCCCCACCAATATATACAGTCGTTCCGAGACCTCGCGGAGCTGCAGATAATTGCGCGGCCAGCGGTAAACATCGAGCGTCTTTGCCGCCGCGGCAGACAACGTGGGCGCTGCCGTCCCAAATGCATCAGCGAGATATTCCAAATAGCGCGCAACCTTCGTCGACGCGGCTCCCTGCTCGGCGATTGCCGGCGCCACGCTCACCGCACAGGCGAAGCGCTCAGTCACAAAGGCAGCTTGATCACTTTCGCTGCCGCCCGGCATGTCATTCGCCGTCAGCACCACATGGCAGCGCGTCGCCAACGCGGTGTCGGCCATCGTGGAAACGAGCTCGCGGAGACGCTGGGGGCCAACCGTGTTCCAGCCCTCAATGCAAAGTGTCAGCCCCGTTTGGAACAACGGCGATTCGGCGCTTTTGAGCACGTGGCGCCAACCGCGATCGGTAAGCTCATCGAGCGCAACGGCAACAAAGGGTTGATCGGCAAAAGGACCGTCCAGATAGAGGCGCTTGGCGATCTCGACCTGACCCGCTCCCAGCTCGCCCTCGAGCATAAGGGGCACGCCGCGCGCGTAACTCTCGGCGACCGGCGCAGCTGCCGAGGCCGCCCCCTCAACGATGCCGTACGCGCTCGATTCGTAGCGGGCCTCAACTTCGTCGGCGTTGAGCCACTCGATGCCCGCATGTGCCGCGGCGCCGCGCACCTCGCGGACCACGACGACCCAAAGGCCCCCACCCTCTTTGTCGGTGGGGCGAACGGTCAGGCTCAGGCGCGTACCCGCGCGCCCCATAACCAGACGCGCGCCGTCTCCTATACGGTCGAGGCGCTCAGCGACAAAAGCCGCCACATCCCGCTCAAGCGCCGCGTCATTCATGGTCGAAATCACGACGTCCCCACGCGCATCGATTGCCAATGCCGAGGCCCCGGCAGCAGCCAGGGCCTCGGTCAAGATGTTCAGCTTGGCATCGCTATCCATGATTTGCCCCTGTCCGCGGCGACGTGCATCCGCCGACGGTCGCACGACCGAGTGTTTCAAAATTGAACGCAACGAGATGTTCATGTTCATCGACACTATGGTGGAGTTCGGATCACTGCGCATT
>UQPT01000039.1:0-19067 GCA_900543045.1 uncultured Collinsella sp. | reverse complement strand
GATTTTGCCTCTTGACAATGTCCTGCTCATATTAAAAGGAACGTCCCTAACTGCCAACTGCCAGACCTGTCCCCTTTGCACCAAAATGGTGCAGATTAAACCGTCTCCCATGCACCAGGTGTGTCTCGGGGGCTGCGTTGTGACACAATGGCGTTTGTTCGATTCGTGATGTGAAAGGCCAAACATGGCAAACAAGAAAAAGAACCCCGAGGTCGCGCCGACGCCCGAGCAGCAGGCCCGCGCCGCCTCCAGCTCTCGCAAGAAGCAGCGCAAGACGTACGCGTCCAAGACCGTCAAGATTGTCCTGGTGGTCATCGGCGTGCTGGCGATGCTGCTCTCCGTCTCGGCCATGGCGTGCTCCGGCCTGATGTCGCAGACCGAAAGCGCCAGCTCGGGCTACAAGCTCACCGGCGGCGTTGCCGCCACCATCAACGGCACCAACCTCACCGAGGATACCGTGACCAAGCAGATCATGAGTATGCGCACGTCCTATGGTTATACCAAGGACAAGGATTGGGCGCAGTACCTGGTCAACAACGACCTTACGCCCAAGAAGTACCGCAAACAGCTCATCGATTCCTACGCGCAGCAGATTCTGCTTCAGCAGGCGCAGAAGGAAAACGGCGTGACGGTGTCGGACAAGGAGGTCGAGAAGGCTTGGAAGGACGCGTGCAAGAGCGCGGGCGGCGCCAAGACCTTTAAGAAGACCCTTAAGACTTACGGCTACACCGAGGACACCTATAAGAGCTCGCTCAAGGAGAGCCTGGCGCAGCAAAAGCTCAAGGAAGCCGTGGCGCCCACCAGCAAGCCCAAGGACAGCGAGATCGTCGATTACATCAACGAGAACCTGTCGAAGTACAACGATGCCCGCCGCTCGTCGAACATCCTGATCAAGGTCGATTCCGACGCATCCGACGAGGACAAGGCTGCCGCCAAGGCCAAGGCGCAGGAGTGCCTGGACAAGATTAACTCCGGCGAGCTGAGCTTTGAGGACGCCGTGGAGCAGTATTCCGACGACACCGGCTCCAAGGAGAAGAAGGGCGATGTGGGTTGGGATAAGCTCACTACCTTCGTCGACAGCTACCAGGCGGCGCTCGAGGGGCTCAACAAGGGCGATGTGAGCGACGTCGTCGAGTCGACGTATGGTTACCACATCATCAAGTGCACCGACTACTTCCATGTCGATAATCAGGTCGATGATATCAAGCAGGTACCCAAGGACATCAAGAAGTATGTCTCCAACGTGGTGAAGACGCAGGCAGAGAGCACTGCGTACAGCGAGTGGCTGGAGCAGTACAAGAAGGACGCCGACATCACCGTTAACCCCATGCCCAAGGACGTGCCGTACAACGTCAGCCTGAAGGGCGTCACCAAGAGTTCGACCGACAATTCGTCGACGACTGAGTAATCATGGGGCGGCGCTCGTGTGAGTGTCGCCCGCACTATTGAGGAGGATTTGCAGATGACCAACGAAGAGCTGCAGAAGGAAATGATCGCAGCCATGAAGGCTAAGGACAAGGTTCGCCTGTCCATCATTCGCCAGGTCAAGGCCGAGGTGAAGAATATCGAGGTCAACGAGCGCCGCGATGTGACCGAGGAAGACGTCAACAGCATGATCAAGCGTCTGATTAAGCAGACGAGCGAGACGCTGGAGATGTCCATCAAGGCCGGCACCGACCAGGAGCGTACCGACAACCTGACCGAGCAGGTCAAGATTCTGGAGAGTCTGCTGCCCGCGCAGGTTTCGGGCGAGGAGCTCGAGGCCCTGATCGAGCAGGTTATCGCCGAGCTGGGCGCCACGTCCAAGAAGCAGATGGGCCAGGTCATGGGTGCTCTGGGCAAGGCCACCGGTGGCAACTTCGACAAGCCGGCCGCGGCAAAGATCGTCGGCGCAAAGCTTGCGTAATTTGTTACGCGGTTTTACCAAACCGCGTAACGGCTCGACGCTGCAAACCCGTACACACGGCAATCTGACGTTCAATTTCAAGGGCGCGACCATAAGGTCTGCGCCCTTTCATTTCACGTCACCTTGCTCGCGTGTACGGGTTTTCGCTGACTTATGCTCAACAAGGGCGGTTGAGCGCTCATTGGGGACAGACTTAAATGAGTAACCTTCATTGGGGCACTCATTTAAGTCTGTCCCCAATGAGTGGGTGGAAGATTGCGGGTTCTTTACGGGAATGTAGTGTGGGCTGCGGGAACGTGGTTCTTTCCGTACAATAGTGCAATTCGTATTAACGCAGGGAAGGGACATTCATGGCAGACATGATCGAGATCAAGCATCTCAACAAGTACTTTGGCGACCTGCATGTGCTCAAAGATATCAACCTCACCGTCAAGCGCGGCGAGAAGCTCGTAATGATCGGGCCTTCCGGTTCGGGTAAGTCGACGCTCATCCGTTGCGTCGACTATCTTGAGGAGCCCACGTCGGGCGAGGTCATCATCGACGGTACGCCGCTCACCAAAAAGAATCACCTGGAGATGGCCCGCAAGTATAGCTCCATGGTGTTTCAGCAGTTCAACCTGTATCCCAACATGACGGTGCTCGGCAACCTGACGCTCGCGCCCATCAAGCTACAAAAGAAGAGCAAGGAGGAGGCGACCGAGGTCGCCATCGCCGCGCTCAAGCGCGTCGGCATGGCGCATAAGGCCGGCGAGTATCCGCAGAACCTCTCGGGTGGTCAGCAGCAGCGCATCGCCATCGCCCGCGCCCTGTGCACCAAGCAGCCCATCATCCTGTTTGACGAGCCGACTTCGGCGCTCGACCCCGAGATGGTCCAGGAGGTTCTGGACGTTATGATTGAGCTCGCGCAGGAGGACATCACCATGATCTGCGTGACGCACGAGATGGGCTTTGCGCGCCAGGTGGCCGACCGCGTCATCTTTATGGAGGACGGCCGCATCCTGGAGGAGGGCACGCCCGAGCACTTCTTCGATAACCCCGAGAACCCGCGCTGCCGCGAGTTCCTGTCCAAGATTCTGCACTAGGCGCGGTGATGGACATGACGGATATGACGAGGACGGCCGTGTCGCGCCGTCACTTTTTGCAGCTGGCGGGCGCCGGCATGCTCGTGCTGACGGGGACCGCGCTCACCGGTTGCGGCAACTCCACCAGTGGCGAGGGTTCCGACAAGGGATCCAAGCTTGCGGCCATCAAGTCGCGCGGCCATCTGAATGCCGGCGTCAAGAAAGATGTTCCCGGCTACGGCTATTACGACACCGCCAAGGGTCGCTTTGAGGGCATGGAAGTCGATTTGTGCTACCAGATTGCCGCTGCCGTCTTTGGCGTGAGCTACAAGGAGGCCCGTGCCCAGGAGCTTGTCGAGTTTACCGACGTAACGCCCAAGACGCGCGGCCCGCTGATCGATAACGGCCAGCTTGATGTGGTCGCGGCGACCTACACCATCACCGACGAGCGCAAGAAGAGCTGGGATTTCTCGACGCCGTACCGCACCGACTACGTGGGACTCATGGTCAAGAAGCGTTCGGGTTTTACCTCGATTGAGGACTTGGACGGCAAGGTCATTGGCGTGAGCCAGGGCGCTACCACGCAGGGCCTGATCGAGCAGATGATCAAGGACAACGGCTTTAGCTGCAAGCCCGAGTTTAGGGCCTTTAGCGGCTACCCCATCATCAAGAGTTCGCTCGACGCCGGCAATATCGACGTCTTTGCCATGGACCGCTCCACGCTGGCCGGTTACATGAACGAGACCGTTGAACTGTTGCAGCCCGAGGTCAAGTTTGGCGAGCAGGGCTACGGCGTGGCGACCAAGAAGGGCTGCGACCTTTCGGCCGTGGTCGATCAGGTGATTTGCGATCGACTGGCCGATGGCTGGCTCGACCAAGAGGTCAAGACCTGGGGTCTTGTATAGGCGCATCGTCCAAGGAAGGAATCAAATGCTCGAAGGATTGTTTGACGCCGACCGCTGGTCGACGACATTTCAAAACATGGGGCCCTTCTGGGAGGGCTTTGGCGTGACGCTGCAGGTGGTCATTGCCGGTCTGCTACTGTCGCTCGTGCTGGGCACGCTGCTGGGCGTGTTCTCCACCACCCGTTCGCGCGTGCTGCGCGCCATAAGCCGTGTGTACGTGGAGTTTTACCAGAACACTCCGTTGCCCGTTCAGGTGCTCTTTATGTACATGGCCGGTCCGCAGTTTTTGCAGGCCATAACTGGTGCCGACCAGCCGGCGCGCATCGCGCCGTTCGTGCTGGGCTTCTTGGGCGTGGGCCTGTATCACGCGGCCTACATTTCGGAGGTCATCCGCACCGGTATCGAGGCCGTTCCGCGCGGTCAGATGGAGGCGGCCCAGAGCCAGGGCTTCACCCGTGCGCAGGCATACTGGTACATCGTGTTGCCCCAGACGTTCAAGATCATTCTGCCGCCGCTGTGTAACCAAGCGCTCAACCTGGTCAAGAACACGTCGGTGCTGGCGCTTGTGGCCGGCGGCGACCTTATGTACCGTTCCGACAACTTTGTGAGTCTGTACGGTTACCTGCAGGGATACATCGTCTGCTGCCTTATGTACTTCATCATCTGCTTTCCGCTCGCCATGCTGGTGCAGTGGCTCGAGCGCCGCTCCAAGGAGCGTCCGCGCGGCGTGAGCCTGGCCGAGCTGGGGCTCGACAACGTAGAGGAGGCCTAGCGCATGGAAATCTTCAACGCGACCAACCTGCTCTACATTTGGGGCGGCTTTGTTAAGACCATAGAGATCTCGGCGCTGTCGATCTTTTTCTCGCTCATCTTTGGCACGGTCCTGGCGCTCGTTAAAAGCTATGCGCCCCGCCCATTCCGTATTTTGGTGAGCGCCTATATCGAGCTGTTCCGTTGCACGCCGAACCTGCTGTGGATCCTGTTCATCTACTTTACGGTGCAGGGTTTGGACATTGTGATTTCGACCATCGCCTTTACGCTGTTTACCAGCGCTGTTATGGCCGAGATTGTGCGCGGCGGCCTCAACTCGATTCCGCGCGGCCAGTTTGAGGCGGCGCAGAGCCAGGGCTTCGGCTTCTTTGCCACCATGCGCTACATCATTCTGCCGCAGACGTTTAAGACGATCATTCCGGCGTTGTTTAGCCAGTGCACGACCGTCATTAAGGACAGCTCGTATCTTTCGGGCATTAACGTGGCCGAGCTCATGTACACGGCAAACGTCGTGATGGCCCACGCGATCGATCTGTCGCAGGTGCTTATGCTCTACGGCTTGGTGTTTGCGATGTACTTTGTGCTCAACTTTGGTATCTCGCTGCTGGTCCGAGCATATCAGCGCCGCATCGTAGCCGCATAGTCCCGCTTCCCCAAGCACGGCACCTTGCCCCTCAATCGTCGCTTGCGTACATTTAGTACGCGGCGCTCCTCTTTCGGGGCAATCTGCCGCACTTGGGAAACCAGGACGGTCGTAAGTGACAAAATGGGAATCAGGAATCGCCTTTTTCTCATTTGTTAGAAAGGAATCGCGATGAGCGATCTGGAGAATAAGAAGAATCCTGTGGTCATTACCATCGCGCGCGACTTTGGCGCCGAGGGCCACGAGATTGGTCGCATGCTTGCCGACGAGTTGGGGATTCCGCTGTATGACAACGAGCTGCTGGTGCGTGCGTCGCTGCGCGCGGGCGAGTCGCTCGATAAGATGGCCGCCTATGATGAGCGCCTGGCCGTGGAGAACATGGCGTTTCTGCCCGACCGCTACGATGCGCGTTCGTACTCGGATAAGTTGTTTCAAAAGATGAGCCAGGTGATTTTGGACCTGGGCGAGACCGAGAGCTGCATTATCGAGGGTCGCCTGTCCGATTACCTGCTGCGTAACAACCCCAACCACATTGCCGTGTTGGTGACCGCACCCTTTGAGGACCGCGTCGAGATTGTGCGCAAGAAGCGCGGACTTAATAAAAAGAAGGGCGCCAAGCTGGTCAAGCAGCAGCAGAAGGCGCGCGAGGCGTTCTATAAGCGCTATAGCGCCGGAAAGTGGAAAATGACGAGCGGCAAGGATATCGTCGTCAACCGCGCCAAGCTGGGACGCGAGGGCTGTAAAGACGTCATCGCTGCAGCCTACCGCTACAAAGTGGCGCAGCTCGAAGGCTAGCCGACCAAAACCACCACAAAGGGTACAGGCACCTTTGTGGTGGTTTTTGTTTTAGGCCGAGGGGAAGGCCTTGGCGGCAGTGCCTATCCTCGGCTTTTGCATAGTCTCGATCTGTAACACCAAGCCAGCGAAAATGGCTCTAACTGTTACAGATTTAGATGAACCGTTCGGCCGTCAGCCCAACGTCTTGATCTGTAACACCAGGCGGCATATTTGGTCTCTAACTGTTACAGATTGAGATGCGGCGTGGGCGGCCGGCACAATATCTCGATCTGTAACAACTGCAGGGCTCAACGGACTCCAGCTGTTACAGATTGAGACAAAACGAACGGCCAAGTCCCCAACCACCACAAAGGCACCTGCCCCCTTTGTGGTGGTTGGGGCGGTCGGCATAGAAAAAGTCCCCGCCGGACGTGTGCTCGACGGGGACTTTGCCGTTTGATGGCGAGCGCTGTAGGTGATTACTCGCCCAGCAGGCTCTTGGTGATCGAAGCGGCGGCCTTCTTGCCGGCGCCCATCGCCAGAATGACCGTAGCGGCACCGGTGACGATGTCGCCGCCGGCCCAGATGCGGGGATCGGTGGTCTGGCCGGTCTCCTCGTCGGCGACGATGTAGCCCCACTTGTTGAGCTCCATCTTGCCGCCGATCTTGGCAGCGAAGGGGTTGGCGTTGGTGCCGATAGCCGAGATCGCGACGTCGCAGGGGATCTCCTCGATGGCGCCCTCGATGGGCACCGGGCGACGACGGCCGGACTCGTCAGGCTCGCCGAGCTCCATCTTCTGGACCTTGACGGCGCACACGGAGCCGTCCTCGCCAGCGACAAACTCGAGCGGGGAGACGAGCGGCAGAACCTCGACGCCCTCGGCCTTAGCATGGTGCAGCTCGGCGCGACGGCAGGGCATCTCGTCCTCGGTACGACGGTAGGCGATGATGGCGTGCTCGGCGCCCAGGCGCTTGGCGGTACGGACGGCGTCCATGGCCACGTTGCCGCCGCCAAAGACAACGACGTTCTTGCCGTGCTTGGTGGGGGTGTCGTACTCGGGGAACTTGTTGGCCTTCATCAGGTTCACGCGGGTGAGGTACTCGTTCGCGAAGAAGACGTTGGGCAGGTTCTCGCCGGGGACGTTGAGGAACTTGGGCAGGCCAGCGCCGGTCGCCACGTAGATGGCGTCGAAGCCCTGCTCGAACAGCTCCTCGGCCGTGGCCATGTTGCCCACGACGGAGTTGTACTCAAACTTGACGCCCATGTCCTCCAGGCCGTCAATCTCGCGTTTGACGACCGCCTTGGGCAGACGGAACTCGGGGATGCCGTAGACCAGCACGCCGCCGCCGGTGAAGAAGGCCTCAAAGACGGTAACGTCAAAGCCGTTACGGGCGAGCTCGCCGGCGCAGGTGATGCCGGACGGGCCGGAGCCGACGACAGCGACCTTCTTGCCGTTCTTGGGGGCCATCTTGGGCGTGGAGGCGAGCTCGGGGCGGTCACCCAGGAAGCGCTCGAGCTGGCCGATGGCCACGGGCTCGGACTTCTTGCCACGGATGCACTTGCCCTCGCACTGGTTCTCCTGCGGGCAGACACGGCCGCAGATGGCGGGAAGCATGGAGTCCTCGCGAATGGTATCGAGAGCGCCGCCGAAGTCCTTCGCGCGGATCTGCTCGATAAAGCGGGGAATGTTGATGTTGACGGGGCAGCCCTCAACACAGAACGGCTTCTTGCAGTTGAGGCAGCGCTCGGCCTCGGCCAGCGCCATCTCTTCGGTGAAGCCCTTGTCGACGGGGCGGAAGTCGCAGGCGCGCTCGGCAGCCGGCTCCTCGTTATCGGGGGTGCGGGGCGACTTCATATCGGCAACGAAACGACCGTTAACTAGTGGCATGCGCAGCTCTTTTCCTCATAGGCCTTGAGGGACTCGCCCTCTTCGGAACGGTAAGCGGCCTGGCGGGCACGAAGGTCATCCCAGTCGACCAGGGTGGCATCGAAGTCGGGGCCGTCGACGCAAGCGAACTTGGTCACGCCGCCCACCTCGACGCGGCAGCAGCCGCACATGCCGGTGCCGTCAACCATGATGGGGTTGAGGGACGCGGTGATGGGGGTGTCGTACTTCTGGGCGGTGAGGGTCGAGAACTTCATCATCGGAACGGGGCCGACGCAGAAGACCTGGCTCACGGCCTTGTCCTGCAGCAGGCGCTCCAGCGGAGCGGTGACAACGCCCTGCTCGCCGTAGGAGCCGTCATCGGTGGTGATATGGATGTGGTCCTCGTCGAGGAGCTCGCGGAACTGGTCCTCCATGAGCAGGAGGTCCTTGGTGCGGGCGCCCATGATGGCGTGGACCTCGTGGCCGGTCTCGACCAGGTGCTTGGCGACCGGGAAGGCAATTGCCAGGCCGACGCCGCCGCCAATGACGGCGCAGGGGCCCTCGGCCATCTCGGTGGGAACGCCCAGCGGGCCCACGACGTCGCGCAGTGACTCGCCGGCCTCATAGGTGGAAAGCATCTCGGTGGTCTTGCCGATCACCATGAAGATGAACTCGACCCAGCCCTCGTCACCGTTCCAGCCAGCCAGGGTAAACGGGACGCGCTCGCCCGTCTCGTTGGCGCGAACCATGAGGAACTGTCCAGCGTGCGCATGCTTGGCGATTGCAGGCGCCTCGATGCGGAACTTGAACACCTTCTCCGAGAACTGCGTCTTCTCCAGGATCTTATACATAGAACCCCTCTCTTGTTAGGGCCGCCGAACCGCGCCTCCACGGAAATGGACGGTAGCCCGAGTAAAACCGTACGCGCACAGGCGTTGTGCAGACATACGGTGCAAATTATACCCTCATGGACATGCTGTTTACGTGTGTCTTCGGCGGTTGGGAAAAGGGTTTATCCACTTCGACCTACCAAATAGGGATAGGTTTATTTTGGTCGGTTTTATCAGGCAAAACCCCAAAGGGGGCCGGCCTCGGGTTGTGATGAGGCCGGCCCCCTTTGGGGTGTTATGCGTGTAGGGCGGCGCGGGGTTTATTGCGATGCGGCCACCGGGGCGTTTCCGCAGATAAAACCTGCCAAAATAAACATCCCTAAACGGTAGGTTTTAGTGCTTGCCGTTGGCGGAGGCGGCGCCGTTGACGTGGTCGCGGGCGTAGATTACGCCGTGCACGATGGCCAGACCGGCGGCGACGGCGGCGCGGGCGCAGGTGTCCTGGAAGTCCTCGGCCTCGCGGGCGCGCAGCTGCTTGAGCACATAGTCTGCCACGGCCATCTTGCCGGGAGGGTTGCCGATGCCGGTGCGGATACGGCTAAAGTCGCGGCTGCCCATCTTGTCGATGATGGAGCGCAGGCCGTTGTGGCCGGCGTGGCCACCGCCCACCTTGACGCGCACGTCACCGGCGGGAATGTCAAGCTCGTCGTGGATGACGAGCAGCTCCTCGGCCTTGATCTTGTACTCGCGGCAGAGCTTGGAGATGGGTCCGCCCGAGGTGTTCATGTACGACTGCGGCTTGACCAGCACGATCTGGCGCTTGCCACCCTCTTCCTCGGGATCGTTGATGTTGATGAGTGCGACCTCGGCGCCGGCCTGGTTTTTCCAGTACGTGACACCGGCCTGACGGGCCAGCTCATCGATCGCCTTAAAGCCGGCGTTGTGGCGGGTCTCGGCATATTCCTCACCCGGGTTGCCAAGTCCGGCAACCATGCGAATCTTAAGCGGCTGTGCAGCTGCCATATTTGTCCTTCCGTTACACATAAAAGTTTAATCAACGACAAAGGCTACCACGCCCGCCGAAGGCGAGGAAAGGTTGCAGCAAAGTCATTTCAGAAAACAGCTGCCCCGAGACAGCAGGAAGCCCCGGACACGCCGGGAGGGGTTATCAAAGCGAACATCCCGCAGCCGCAAAGCGGCGAGGACGTTCGCGTGATAACCCCGCAGGCGCGTCCGGGGCTTCCGGAGGGATGCGAGGGTCGAGCGACTACAGCGCGAAGTCGCCGCCGACGAGCGTGGAGACGGGCTCCTCGTGGTAAACGGCGGAGATGGCCTGAGCGAACTCCTCGGCGACCGAGATAGTCTTGATCTTGCCGCCGACCTCGACGGGGATGGCGTCGGTGACGACGCACTCGACGATGGGGGCATCGTTCAGGCGCTCGATGGCCGGACCGGAGAAGATGCCGTGGGTGGCGCAGACGTAGATGTCACCGGCGCCCATAGCCTTGAGCTCCTTGACGTTGGCGCACAGGGTGCCAGCGGTGTCGATCATGTCGTCGTTGATGATGCAGGTCTTGCCCTTGATGTCACCGATGATGCCCATGACCTCGGCGGCGTTGTGGCGCGGACGGCCCTTGTGGGCGATGGCCAGGTCGCAGCCGAGCATGTCGGACAGCTTCTTGGCGGCCTTGGCGCGACCCACGTCGGGGGAGACGACAACCAGGTTGTCGGTGTCGAAGTGCATGTCGTTGTAGTACTGGCCAAACAGCGGCAGTGCGGACAGGTGGTTAACCGGGATATCGAAGAAGCCCTGGATCTGGCCCTGGTGCAGGTCGAGGGTGATAATGCGGTTGACGCCGGCGCGCTCGAGCAGGTTGGCGACGAGGCGGGCGGTGATGGGCTCGCGCGGGCCGGCCTTGCGGTCCTGGCGGGCATAGCCGTAGTGGGTGATAACGGCGGTGATGGAGCGGGCGGATGCGCGCTTGGCAGCGTCGGTGGCGATGAGCAGCTCCATGAGCATGTCGTTGACGTTGCCGCCGGCCACGGACTGAATCAGGAAGACGTCGGCGCCGCGGACGGTCTCGTCGTAGCGGGCGTAAATCTCACCATTGGCGAACTGCTTTAGCGTAAGGCCCGAAAGCTCGACCCCAAGGTACTCAGCAATCTTCTGAGCGAGGGGACGGTTGGAGGAACCGGAATACACGCGGATGGACTTGCGCATATTCTCCGACTTCTCGGGATCATTAATCGGCATTACCCTTCTCCTTTATACATCGAATGCCATATAGATGCCTTGTTGCATTGTAACCGCGCGGCGGGGTTTATCGGGTCCTGATAACGTCTTTACCGCCAACGGACACGAACCGACCACTCATCCGGTTGCGCAGGTCACGATAGAAAAAGGAGCCGCCCCCATGGAGCAGCTCCTTTTGTGCTTGGTAAAACGTTATACCTCGTCGTCCTCGTGCAGGCGGCGGCGGTAATCGGCGGCCCAGCCCTCAATATTTACCTGACGGGCGCGGCCCAGACCGAGCGCGTCTGCCGGGACCGGCTCGGTGATGACGGAGCCAGCGGCCACGAGCGCGCCGTCGCCGATCTGGGCGGGCGCGACCATCATGGTGTCGGAGCCAATGAAGGCGTCCTTGCCGATGACGGTCTTGTGCTTGTGCACGCCATCGTAGTTGCAGGTGATGGAGCCCGCGCCCACGTTGACGCCGGAGCCCATGGTGGTGTCGCCGATGTAGGACAGGTGCGGCACCTTTGAGCCCTCGCCGATCGTGGACTTCTTGATCTCCACGTGCGTGCCGGCCTTGGATCCGTCGAGCATGTGGGTGCCCGGGCGCAGGTAGGCGCGCGGGCCGCAGTCGACGCCGTTCTCGATGACGGCCTCGATGGCGATGGTCTCGTCGATGACGCAGCCGCTGCCGACGGTGGTGTCGGTGAGGCGGCTGTTGGGGCCGAGCTGGCACTCCTCGCCCACGGTGACGTGGCCGATCAGGTGCGTCTGCGGCCACACGACGGTATCGCGGCCGATAACGGCATCGGGGCCGATCCAGGCCTGCGTGGGGTCGATGAAGGTAACGCCCTCGGCCATCCAGTGCTCGTTGATGCGGTCGCGCGCGATGGCGGTGAGCTGTGCGAGCTGGATGCGGCTGTTGACGCCCAGGCCGTCGCGGTAGTCGTCGCAGTGGAAGATGGAGACAGCCTGGCCGTGGCCCTTGAGGATCTCGAGCATGTCGGGCAGATAGTACTCGGACTGCGCGTTGTCGTTGCCGATCTCGTTAATGTGGGCGGCGAGCTGCGCGCCGTCAAAGGCGTAGCAGCCGGCGTTGCACTCCAGCAGCGTGGCGGCCTGCTCGGGCGTGCAGTCCTTCTGCTCGATGATGCGCTCGATCTGACCATCGGCGCCCAGCTTGATGCGGCCGTAGCCGAAAGGATCGGGCGGGGTCATGGTCATGACGGTGCAGGCGAGCTCGCCGGTGGCGACGGTTTGCGCGAACTTGGCGACGGTGTCGGCGGTGATGAGCGGCAGGTCGCCGTTGAGCACCACGACGGGGCCTTGCGTGATGCCACAGGCCTCGAGTGCGACCTTCACGGCGTGACCGGTGCCCAGACGCTCGGTCTGCTCGACGCACTCGACCTTGGTGGCGCTGTTGGCGTAGGCGCCGTCGATGAGGGCGCGCATCTCGTCGGCGTGGCTGCCGATGACAACCACGACGCGGCTGCAGCCGGCCTTGATGGTAGCGTCGACGATCCACTGGACCATGGGCTTACCCAGGATCTTGTGCGAAACCTTGCAGTGGTTCGACTTCATGCGGGTGCCCTCGCCGGCAGCGAGGATAATTGCGGTTGCGTCCATGTGATCTCCTGTTACGTTATAGAGACGTGTGTTTGGAAACGATACACGGCGCAATATGATACCGCAGGCATATGACGAGCGCGTAACGATTGGTTTGCGGCGGTTGAGGCTTGCGCCGCCGGCGTGGCGTTTGCACTGCTTGCGTGCGGCGTTGGCGGTGCTGCGGAGCTGTTGTTTGAGCGAGGGGACGGGGGTGCCCGTGGACAACATACGAGAGGAGTTTGGCGGCGAGCCCGTCGCGGCATTCTCGATGTCGCATCCGGCTGTGCCGGCGCTCTATATAGTGCTGACGCTGGGGCTCACTATGTTCTCGATGCAGCCGGTACTGATTGCGCTGTCACTTGCGGGCGGGCTGGCGTATGGATTTGCGACGCGTGGGGCTGCCCGCACGCTGGGCGCGCTCCGCTGGCAGCTGCCGGTGATTTTGATCGTCGCGGTGCTCAATCCGCTGTTTAGCGCCTCGGGCTCGACGGAGCTGTTCCGTATTGGCATGCGCGCGGTGTATCTGGAGAGCATGGTATACGGCCTGTGCATGGGCGGGCTGTTTGTGGCGAGCGTGCTGTGGTTTGAGGCGGCGGCGTCGATGCTCGAATACGACAAGGTGCTCGCGCTGCTGGGCAATGCCGCACCGGTGATTGCGCTCATGATCTCGATGTGCATGAGGCTTATCCCGCAGTTTTTGCGCCGCGGCCGCACGGTGCTGGCGGTGCAGGACGCGATCGATGTGCCGGGCCGCGCGCCGGCCGACCCCGTGCGTTCGCGTTTGCGGGCATCGAGTGTGTTGATGGGCTGGGGCATGGAAGATTCGCTGGAGCGCGCGGACGCCATGCGCTCCCGTGGGTGGGGCGCCGCGACGCGTCGAACGACGTATGCGCGGTATCGACTGGGGCGCAGCGACGTTGCCGCGCTGGTTGGGCTTGCGTTGTTTGGCGTGGCCACGGCGGCAGTGGCGTGGACCGCGACGACGAAGTATTCGTTTTATCCGCAGCTCTCGGTGCCGGCGCCGTGGCCGGGCTATGTCGTGTACGCTGCCTGGATGGTGCTGCCTTGCGCGTTGCATGCGATTGATGAGAAGAGGTTTGGCTGATGGCTCGGTTTGATAGGAGCTCGGCGGCGGGTGTGGCATATGGCTCGGCCGCGCCGGCGATTGAGGTGCGAGGCCTTAGTTTTGCCTATCCCGGGGCCGAGGCACCGGTGCTCGAGGGACTTGATTGGCGTGTTCCCCAAGGTGCATTTGCGCTGCTTGTTGGCGGTACCGGTTCGGGCAAGTCGACGCTGCTGTCGCTGCTCAAGCCCGAGATCGCGCCGGCGGGCGAGCGCACTGGTGATGCGCGCGTGCTGGGCGAGAACGTTGCCGATATGGACGTGCGGGCATCGGCGGAGCGCGTGGGCTATGTGTTCCAGGATCCCGAGAACCAGATCGTGTGCGAAACCGTGTGGCACGAGATGGCGTTTGGCCTGGAAAACTTGGGGCTAGCACGTGATGAGATGCGCCGTCGCGTAGCTGAGACCAGCTATTTCTTTGGTCTGGAGGACTGGCTTCATCGCGATACCGATACGCTTTCGGGCGGCCGCAAGCAGCTGCTGTCGCTTGCCGCCGTCCTGGCGCTGCGTCCGCGTGTGCTGCTACTCGACGAGCCCACGTCTCAGCTCGATCCCGTTGCCGAGAAGAATTTTCTGCACGCGCTGTTTCGCGTGAACCGTGAGTTGGGCTGCACGGTTGTTGTGGCTACGCATCAACCGCGCCCAATGCTCGAGTATGCGACGTGTGCGTACCGGATTGAGGGCGGCCGCGTGCGCGAGGTGGCGGATATGGTTTCTTTGGGACGCCGAGAATCGCTGTTTTCCGACGACATGTTGGGGTGGGGTGCCGTCCGATGTGCAAAAAACGGAGTATTCAGCAGGCGTGAGGACAATTTGGGCTCTCTGGAGCCGCCCGGGGACGTATCGAGCGCGAAAAAAAGTTCGGAATTGGACAAATCGTCCGAATTTGTGGCGCAAACGTCGCTCAAGAACGGCTCGGAAGCCTTTCCGCGCACGGATGGGAGCAGAATACTCCAAAAAATGCACGGCGGGTCGGCTACCACCCTGGCAGGGAACTGGTTTCGCTACGATCGCGCGGGCGGTTGGGTGCTGCGCGGGCTCGACGTGGCGTTTTCGGCCGGTGCGGTGCATGCGATTGTGGGCGGAAACGGCTGCGGCAAGTCGACGATGCTCTCGGTACTGGCCAAAACGGTCAAGTTGCAGCGTGGTCGCATGGTGCGTGGGGCGGTATCGGCGGCGCTGCTGCCCCAGAATCCCAAGGCGTTGTTGGTTGCCGAGACGGTGCGCGACGAGCTGATGGAATGGGCTTCGACCTGCGGGTACGGCGAGGATATGGCGCGGGAGCGCGCGGTGAGTCTGGGGCTCGCGGGCTTAGGGGAACGCCACCCCTATGACCTTTCGGGCGGACAGCGCCAACTGCTTGCGTTGGCAAAGCTACTGCTAATCGGCCCCGAACTGCTATTGCTTGATGAGCCTACCAAGGGTCTGGACCTGGCCAGCCGCCGCATCATCGCCCGCGCCCTGCGCGACCATGCGCGGGCTGGCGGCACCGTCATCATGGCAACGCACGACCTGGATTTTGCCGAGCAGGTAGCCGATGACATTTCCATGATGTTTGACGGCGAGATCGCCTGCATGGAGCCACCGGCCGACTTCTTTGCCGACAACGTGTTTTATAGGGCGTGATGGGATGACGGATCATCGCGCCTCACGCCTACTCACAAAAATGGAGATCCCGCTGTTGTTGGCGGTGCCAGCGGTGATGACTGCGGCGTTGCTGGCGGGCATTGAGCAGGCGGCGCTTGCCATGCTGGTTGTAGTGGCGCTCGTGCTCGCACTGTTTTTTGCGGGCTATGAGACATCACGTCCAGGCCTGCGCCAGATCATGCCCACGCTGGTGCTGGCGGCGCTGGCCGCGGCGGGGCGCATCCTGTTTGGGCCCATTCCCGATTTTAAGCCCGTGAGCGCTATCGCCATTATCGCGGGTGCGACACTTGGCCGTCGCAATGGTTTTATGGTCGGCGCGTTGGCAGCGCTGACCAGCAATTTCTTTTTTGGGCAGGGCATGTGGACGCCGTGGCAGATGTATGCCTGGGGTCTGGTGGGCTATATCGGTGGCGCACTGGCGCATGCGGGCGCGTTTGACCGCGCCGATGGAACCGTGCGAATGCCGGCGCTGTTGGCGTATGGCTTTGCGTCGGGCCTGCTGTATGGCGTCGTGATCAACGCGTATGACATCATCGGTTTTGTGCAGCCGCTCACGTGGACGGGCGCCATAGCGCGTCTTGCCACCGCCGTACCGTTCGATATCACGCACGGACTCGCGACCTGCGTGTTTTTGGCCGCTCTGTACAAGCCCTGGTGTCGCCGCATCAACCGCGTCGTCGTGAAGTACGGGCTGTAGTGGTGGTTGCGTCGAGGCAAGAACCAATACTGTCTTGGTGTCATATCAAAACTATGCCGGTTTACGGGGCTAGATTGGCACAGGCAGACCATACCGGCTTTTTTCGAAATGGAGCAAGCCGTCTACCTGTGGTTTTATTATTTCGGAATTGCGTATGGCTGGGGGCTCGCGATTCAGTCCCGTAAACCGGCATAGTTTTGGAATGGCCGGTTGATATGACGGGCATCATGGCCCTCAGAGAGTCAATTGATCCGTTTTCTTCCGTCCCCAGGGAATCAGTTGACGGCGCTCGCCACGAAACTGGCCCATCTACTACGTTTAGCCCGACACCCCCAAGCACAACCGCGTTTTATGAAAAACCGCAGGCTTTCTACCTGCGGTTTTCTTTTTGCGTTGTTCGCCGTGGTTGAGGGTAGTGGCTTAAACGTAGTAGACGGGCCGATTTCGTGGCGGGTGGGTCGCATGGATGCCCCCGCGAGGTGAAAATGGTCCGTTTTCCTCCGTCCCCGGGGGGACCATTTGGGGGTTAGAGCTCCAAGGCGAGGGTGACGGGGCAGTGGTCGCTGCCGAAGATGTCGCCGCGGATGCCGGCGTCGCGCACATTGCCGGCGATTGCGTTGCTTACCAGGAAGTAGTCGATGCGCCAGCCTGCGTTGTTCTTGCGGGCATTAAAGCGGTAACTCCACCAGCTGTAGACGCCCTCGACGTCCGGATTGGCCGCGCGCCAGGTGTCGGTAAAACCGGCGTCGAGCAGCTCGGTAAACTTGCCGCGCTCCTCGTCCGAAAAGCCTGCGTTGCCGCGGTTGGACTTGGGGTTCTTAAGATCGATCTCCTCGTGTGCCACGTTAAAGTCGCCGCAGGTCACCACGGGCTTTCCGGTCTCGCGCTCGAGGCCTGCCAAAAAGCCGCGGTAGGCATCGTCCCAAGCCATGCGCACGTCGATGCGCGCGAGCTCATTTTGGGCGTTGGGCGTATAGACGTCCACAAACCAAAACTTGTCGAACTCGAGCGCGCAGACGCGGCCCTCGGTTGCGGCTTGGGCGACGAGCTCGGCAGCCCCACCCTTGCCGGCGTAGGGCAGCAGTGCATCGGCGCGCAGCACGCGCAGCGGTTCCTGGCGGCTAAAGACCGCGGTGCCCGAGTAGCCCTTGCGCTCGGCGTAGCTCCAGGTTTGGTGATAGCCGGGCAGGTCGATATCGACCTGGCCCTCCTGCAGCTTGGTCTCCTGCAGCGCTAGGACATCGACATCGAGTTCCTGCGCGATCTGGATAAAGCTCGGGTCCTTTTTGAGCACGGCGCGCAGGCCGTTGACGTTCCACGAGGCGAAAGTGTAAGTCTGAGGCATGGTGTCCTTTCGACGGGGTTGGCAGGCTTAAGATTAGCGCAACAGGGGCGGGGTGGGCTCCGTGGGCGACGGCGCAATCGCAGCCGCCCCGACCAACGTGGACGGAGGACAAACATGACGCAAGCGATAACAGATTCCAAGCAGGCCTCCACCGCGCTGGCGGAGCTGTTCAATACCCACGGGCGTGTGGTGTTCTTTGGCGGCGCTGGTGTTTCCACGGCGAGCGGCATTCCCGATTTTCGCAGCGTGGACGGCCTGTATCACCAGCAGTTTGCCTATCCGCCCGAGACCATGCTGTCGCACAGCTTTTACGAGATACATCCGGCGGAGTTCTTCGACTTTTACCGAACCAAGATGATCGCGCTTAACGCTAAGCCCAACCGCTGCCACACCAAGCTGGCCGAGCTGGAGCGAGCTGGCAAGCTCGATGCCGTGGTGACGCAAAACATCGACGGCTTGCATCAGATGGCGGGCTCGCAGCGCGTGTTTGAGTTGCACGGATCGGTCCATCGCAACATTTGCCAGTCGTGCGGCGCGGTCTATAGCGCCGAGTGGATTTGCTCGCGCGAGCACGAGGACGCCGCGGGCGTACCCGTGTGTCCTGCGTGCGGTGGGCGCATCAAGCCCGATGTGGTGCTCTACGAGGAACCGCTCGACGAGCACGTGCTGACCGGCGCCGTTGCCGCCATCGCCGCGGCCGATGCCCTCATTGTGGGCGGGACCTCGCTCGTGGTGTATCCGGCGGCGGGCCTTACGCGTTACTTTACCGGCGATACGCTGGCTATTTGCAATCTTGCTCCCACCGATCAGGATGCAAATGCCGACCTGCTGATTTCTTGCGACATCGCGGCCGCGTTTGCGTTCTAGCCCGTGTGCGCGGATACAATAGAAAGACTGATTGCAAAGCGACCCCGCCGCCTGCGCCCGAGCGCGGCGGCGCGGGCATTTGAGGAGGATGTTCATGGCGAACGATAGCAAGACATGGCGGTGCGGAAAGTACGAGCTCAGCTTTGACCGTCCGCGCATCATGGGCGTCCTCAACGTGACGCCCGATTCGTTTAGCGACGGCGGGGAACACTTCGACCCGGATGCCGCCATCGAGTACGGCCTGGCGATGCTCGACGCCGGCGCTGACATCATCGACGTAGGCGGCGAGTCCACGCGCCCTGGTTTTACCCCGGTCAACCCCGACGAGGAGGCTCGCCGCGTGCTGCCCGTGGTGCGCGCGCTGGCCAAAGAGGGCGCCATCGTCTCGATCGACACGCGCCACGTGGCAGTTGCTAAGGCGGCCGTGCGCTGCGGCGCCTCGATCGTCAACGACGTGACGGGATTCACCGACCCCAAGATGGTCGAGTTTGTTAAGACGAGCACCTGCGGCGTTATCGTGATGCACGCTGGCGAGGTCGCCGCTCCCGCTCGTACGCACGCGACGGTGCAGCTCGATACCTCGGCCGCGGCGTTTGTTGCCGAGAAGGCGCGCGAGGCGGCTGCTGAGGCCGCGCGCGAGGCCGAGAAGCCCGCTCGTCGCCGCCATGGCAAGCTGCTGGGCGACCCTAAGCCCGAAGCAAAGCTCCCGGGTGGCGTGGTGCAGCCCTCACTGCCGTTTGGCGATCCGGAGCCCGCGGCCGAGCCTACAGCCGAGCTGGGGCAGGAG
>UQPT01000038.1:0-19146 GCA_900543045.1 uncultured Collinsella sp. | reverse complement strand
GGAATGATTATTCTGGGACGGGGATTAAAAAAATCATTCCCGGGCGCCACAGTACAGTCTTTTTGTGACGGGGGTCATGGAATGATTTTTTAATCCCCGTCCCAGAATAATCATTTCGGTGGAGGGAAAGACGGATGTCCAAGCCGCGTCGTCGTAAGCAGAAAAAGCAGGTCAAGGCCGAGCTCAAGCTCAGGCAGTTTGCCGCCACCGAGCTTTCCGACCAGCTTGCCGCCCAACACTCCGCCGCCGACCTGCCGCGCTTTATGGTCGACACGATCGCCGGCGCCTATGCGCCCGCCGATGCCGAGCTCATGATCGAGGGCTTCGGTGCTGCAGCCACACGCCCGGTCACGCTGCGCGCCAACACGCTCAGGGCGACCGCCGAGGACATCGCTGCGGCGCTCGATGCCGCCGGCATCGCCCACAACCCCGTCGCCTGGTACCCAGACGCCTTTATCCTGCCCGAGGCCCAGGTTTCCGATCTGTGGGACCTCGACATCTACCGCGACGGCAAGATCTACCTACAGAGCCTGTCGTCCATGATGCCGCCTTTGGTGTTGGGCGCCCAGGCAGGCGAGGACATCCTGGACATGTGCGCAGCCCCTGGCGGCAAGACGACGCAGATCGCCGCCCTCACCCAGGGCCAGGCATACCTCACCGCCTGCGAGATGAGCATTCCCCGCGCCGAGAAGCTCGAAGCCAACCTCCACCGCCAAGGCGCAAAAAACGTGCCCGTCATGCGCACCGACGCACGCGAGCTCGACGAGTTCTTCCGCTTTGACCGCATCCTGCTAGACGCTCCCTGCACCGGCACGGGCACCGTCATCAGCGGCAACGAGAAAAGCCTGCGCGGCCTGACCGAGCAGCTGCTCGTCAAATGCGCCCGCTCGCAGCGTGCGCTTCTGGACCGCGCCATGGGAGCCCTCAAACCGGGCGGCACGCTCGTCTATTCGACTTGTTCGATCTTGCCGCAGGAAAACGAGGACGCCCTGCAAGAGGCCCTCGACAAGCATATGGACTGCGAGCTCATCCCCCTCGACGGCATGCCAAGCGAAAGTGAGGCACGCCGCGCCCAGGAAGCTGGTGAGGAGCCACGTATCGAGAGCAACGCCCTGACCGAGGCCATTGCCGCGGGTCAGGTATCGGCCATCGCCAACGGCCTGCCCGGCACGCTCACCATTCCGCCTAGCCGCGACTTTGAGGGCTTCTACATTGCTCTGATCCGAAAACGCAGCTAGCGCACGGATCCAAAACTCAACAAGCTATCTCTGTGCGCGTTTGCCCTGTTGGTCGCGATGCTGTTTAAGCATCGCGCGCTCCTTGCGTTCGGCCCTTTTGCCCTTAATGGCCGTGACCACAAAGTAGATAACCGCGGCGGCAACGATTGCGCCTACACACAGGCCAATCGAGCCAAACATTGCTGTCAATTCCATACCGCGTCACCTCTCTTTTAAACGGGACTTTCAAGATAGCACCTCGATCCCCGCCACCACAGCTCCTTCACGTTCGCCGGTCCTTCGGTCTAACGAATGGCGCAGCGGGGAAAAATCAACTCGTCAAACGATTTAGCATTCGCAATTCCGGCTGCATCGCGCCGGCCGTCATCACATAGAATCGAGCTTCCATGGATACCCTCAACGATCTAAACGAGCGCGTCGACGCCTTCGTCGGCACCAGCTCTTTCGACACGCCTGCCGCGGCAAACGACCAAGCCCCCATCGATGTGCCCGCCGAGGTTCACGAGGACATCGTCGCCTCGGTCGACTTCTCCGAGGTAGAGCTTGCAGACGAATTTACCGAGCCCCAGGTGGCCGTAACTCCCAACGGCCTTTTGCCCATGGAGCCGCTGCCCATCGACGGGCGTCTGCGTAAGGCGGCTCTCCGCATGCCCGATGAGATCGAGGAGGCCAGCGGCTTTACGCTCTTCGGTCGTCGTATCAAATCGCTTATCTACACCACCGACGTCGCGGTCATCCGCAACTCCAACGCCGATGCCGTCTTTGCCGTTTACCCCTTCACGCCACAGCCGGCCATTACGCAGGCGTTGTTGACCGTTGCCGAGTGCCCGGTCTTTGTAGGCGTGGGCGGCGGAACTACGACCGGTAAGCGCTCCGTTCAGATGGCAGCCGTCTCCGAGATGCAGGGCGCGGCGGGCTGTGTGGTCAACTCCCCCGCCACCGCCGAGATGGTCGAGCACATCACCAACATCGCCGACATCCCCGTCATCGCCACGGTCGTACGTTGCGACGATGATGCACATGCCAAAGTGCGCGCCGGCGCCAAGATCCTTAACATCGCCGCTGGCAAAAACACGCCGCAGGTCCTACGCGAGCTGCGCAAGCACTATCCCAACCTGCCGCTCATCGCGCCGGGCGGCAAGACGCCCGAGAGCATCCGCGAGACCATCGCCGCCGGTGCCAACGCCATCATCTGGACACCGCCTTCGGCCCAGCAGCTACAGACCGACATGATGCAGCGCTACCGCAAGATGAAAGAAGACGCCACGCCTGTCATCTCGCACGACGATGTGCCCATTATCGACCAGGTCGCCGCCGCCGAGGTCAGCCAGGTCGAGAACATGAATCCCGACGTGCCGATTCCCGACGAGGTTATCGAGCGCGTCGCTTCGATCCACGATCATATCGAGGAGCGTCGCGCCAACCGCGGCCTCAAGCCGTCACTGCACGGCTTCTTCTTCCGCGGAAAGAAACGCTAGCAAAACATCTTGGCCCGCCCCACAAACGTGAGGCGGGCCGTTTTCGTTTGAGCAATCATGCAGCGATGTGATGGGGCAAATTAATCCACGCGCTTGTCGCCCATAAAGAAGAGCGCCACCGTGCCAGGTCCGGTATGCGAGCCAATCAGAGTACCGATGTTATTGATCTCAATCTTGCCTTTAAGCTGCGGAATCTGTTCCTCGATCAGCGCCGCAACTGCCTCGGCATCCTCGCGGCACGCCGAGTGCGACATGACGCACTTACCCGAATAATCCGCACCGTCCTGCACGTGTGCCATCATGGTCTTAGCCATCTCGGAAATCGCGCGCTTCTTAGTGCGAATCTTCTCACGTGGCGACAGCCCACCTTCGCAATCGACCGTCATAAGCGGGCAAATCTTAAGCGCCGTGCCGATGATCGCGCTCGCGGCCGAAATGCGACCGCCGCGCAGGTAGCTCGACAGATCGGTCGAGAAGAACCAGTGGTGCAGGTTGAGCTTGTGCTCCTCGATCCAAGCGGCCGTCTCGTCGAGTGACGCCCCGCTATCGCGCACGTCGGCGGCATATTCCAGCAACAGGCCAAAGCCCGAAGACGCCGCCAGCGAATCGATGACGCGCACCTTGCCGCCCTGGGGATAGCGATCCGCGAGCATCTGCGCCGCAACGCAGGCCGATCCATACGTGCCCGAAATACCCGATGACAACGTCAGGTGCAGCACGTCTTTGCCCTCGGCAACAAACGGCTCCCAAAACTCCTCGTACTCACCCACGCTCACCTGAGACGTCTTGGGCATGGCGCCCGCGGCAATCTGGGCAAAAAACTTGTCCGGCGTAATCGACTGATACAGATCGTCCGTATAGACAACATCGTCGATCTCGTAATGAAAACACACGACAGGGATATTGCGCGACGCAAAGAACTCACGGGTTCAGTCGGCGGCGGATTCACAGGTCAGGACAAAATCACTCATATGAGGCTCCTTACTCATTGCTGCGCAAATTATCGCACAGTGAGCCTACATACGGTACATATGTCCACTATTTACCAAATCGAACCAAAAATAGCGAACATCTTTACCACCATCGTCTCCACCGGCCCCACGCATAAATATCTGAGAAAACACCCTCTGTCGTCTCCACTCAACCGCCATATCTACCTCCACTAAATCGATTTACCAAACCGTTCGGCTAACAATTCGGCTGCCCATCCCCAATCGAAACAAAAGCGGCGCATACTGATAAACGTTTTACGCTGTTTATCAGTTTTACCAGCCCTATCGGAAGGTGTTTCATGGTCGCATTCGATCGCAATCCGCAAGACTTCAAGTATCTGCGCCTGCTGTCGAGACAGTTTCCCACCGAGCAATCCGCGTTTACCGAGATCATCAACCTCTCGGCCATCCTCAACCTGCCCAAAGGCACTGAGCATTTTATGAGCGACGTGCATGGCGAGTACGAAGCCTTTATGCACATCCTCAACAACTGCTCGGGCGTCGTGCGCGAGCATGTCGACGAGATTTTTGGCGAAACGCTCTCCTTTGACGAGAAGGGCGAGCTGTGCACGCTCATCTACTACCCGCGCGAGAAGATCGAGCTGGTCCGCAGCCAGCGCGAGGACTCGCCCACCTGGTACAAGACGATGCTTGACCAACTCATTATGGTTGCCCGCTCGCTTTCGAGCCGTTATACGCGCTCCAAGGTGCGTAAGGCCATCCCACGCGATTACGCCTATATCATCGACGAGTTGTTGCACACGCACCCGGACGAGAACAACTATCGCGTGCGCTATCACGAGCGCATCGTGGAGTCCATCCTGGAGACCGCAAGCGCCGACGACTTTATCGAGTCGCTTGCCTCGCTCATCAAGCGCCTGGCCGTCGACCACCTGCACCTGGTGGGCGACATCTTCGACCGCGGTGGCGGCGCGGCCAAGATTATGGACCGCCTGCTCACCTACCATTCACTCGACATCCAGTGGGGCAACCACGACCTGCTGTGGATGGGCGCTGCGGCCGGTGAGCCCGCCTGCATCGCCACGGTGCTGCGCAACAACCTACGCTACGACAACTACGAGATCCTGGAGAACGACTACGGCATCTCGCTGCGTGAGCTTGTCGCCTTTGCCGATGCCACCTACACCGCCGGTGAGTCCATCACCCCGCTGATCAAGGCCATCAACGTGCTGCTCTTTAAGCTCGAGGGTCAGATTATCCAGCGCCATCCCGAGTTCGACATGACCGACCGCCTGTTACTCGACAAGATCGACCACGACACCGGCACGGTCACGCTCGCCGACGGCAGCGTGTGGCCGCTCACGACCAACGACTTCCCCACCGTCGACCCGACGGACCCCTATACGCTCACGCCCCAGGAGCAGCACATCATCGACAAGCTCGTGTCCGAGTTTGTCACCGCCGATCACCTGCATCGCCATATCGATTTCCTCTATTCCCACGGCTCGATATACAAGGTCGCCAACGGCAACCTGCTGTTCCATGGCTGCGTGCCGCTCAACGAAGACGGCACCTTTAGCAGCATGAACTGCCTGGGCACCTGGCACGCTGGCCGCGATTATCTCGATTTTTGCGACCACATCGCCCGCCGCGCCTGGCGCGTGGGCGACCGCGACGCTCTCGACTGGATGTGGTACCTGTGGATTGGCTTTAACTCACCCGCCAGCGGACGCCTGGTGCGCACCTTTGAGCGCGCCTATATCGCCGATAAGAGCACCTGGGTCGAGCCGATGGACCCGTACTTTACGCTTACCAAGTCGCCCTCGGTCTGCAATGACATCATGCGCGAGTTTGGCGTCGCGCCCATGGCATGCTCACCGACCGGTCACATCATCAACGGCCACACGCCCGTCAAGACCACCAAGGGCGAGCAGCCCATCCGCGCCGAGGGCAAGCTGCTGGTCATCGATGGCGGCTTCTGCCGCGCCTACCACCCCAAGACGGGTATCGCCGGCTATACGCTCATCTCGAGCTCGCGCGGCTGCCGCCTCAAGTCGCACCGGGCCTTTACGACGGTTGCCGAGGCACTCACGCGCAACGTGGACATCGAAAGCGAGACCAACCGTTTTGACCAAGCAGACCGTCGCCGCATGGTGAGCGACACCGATTCCGGAGCCAAGATCCGCAGCCAGATCCAAGACCTGCGCCAGCTGCTCGATGCATATAGAAACGGTGCTATCGAGGAGCGCGCCTAGCACCACCCGTGGGGATTGGCTAAACTTGCTGAGTTTATCATCCCCACGGCGTCCCGGCGCCACCCTAAGGCAGGTACCATGCAGAAGCTCCTTGCGCAGATCATGAAGTTTGGCGTCGTCGGCATCGTCGCCACGGTCATCGACTTTGGCATCATGAATCTGCTCCACTACGGTCTGGGCCTTAACATCCTAATCGCCAACACCAGCGGCTTTACCATCTCACTCATCTTTAATTACGTCGCCAGCATGAAGTACGTGTTTGCGCACAAGGAAGGCATGAGCCGCCGCCGCGAGTTCATTATCTTTGTCGTGCTGTCCGTGATCGGCCTGGCACTCAACGACGGTATCGTGTTGACACTCAACGCCGGCCTGGGACTCGAGGCCAATATCGCCAAGATCTGCGCCACCGCGCTTGTCATGGTCTACAACTTTGTGACCCGAAAGATCTTCCTGGAAGGCGATGAGACCAAGTAACTCGCAACCTTACAGCTTTACAATGCCCACGGATGACGCGCGTCAAGCGCTGTGTTGTTCGTGGGCTTTGCTCGTTTACGGGCAAATTTTCAACGTTTGCGGATTAGCTCTTGAAAATTTGGCGAGTTCGTATAGTTCTTGGCAAAGACCTTACGCTTCCCTTGCAAAAGCTCTAAAGTATCCTCTGCTCGATTCATCAACGCATTGGATGTGATTACGTGCGCAAGGCACTGGCACAACCTCATACCAAGCAGTTCCTCAAGTTCGCTGTCGTGGGTCTTATCTCCTTTGGCATCGACTGGGGTATGCTCATTGCGCTTGTCGAGCTGTTTCACCTCGACTTTTTGATGAGCACCACGGTCTCGTTTACCACGTCCGTCGTGGTCAACTACTGGCTCAGCATGAAGTACGTGTTCGACCACCGCGAGGGCATGAGCCGCAAGCGCGAGTTCACGATCTTCACCATCCTGTCGGTGATCGGCCTGGGCCTCAACGACCTATATATGTTTGTGGGCGTCACGTTTTTGAGCATCGGCTACCAGGCCATGAAGGCCATCGCCACGTTCCTCGTCACCTGGTACAACTACTTCAGCCGCCGCTTCTTCCTCGAGGGCGCACGGTCGTAGTCGATTCATTATTTGCTTGAATGTATAACCGGTTGGAATTCCCGTTCCAACCGGTTTTTTGTTTGCCGAGAGACCCGGCGACCCAATCCCATTCGCATGAAAAACGGGCGGCCCGGATGTTTGTCCGAACCGCCCGTCTGGCGCGCTATGTCGAGGCCTCTAGCCTGTAACGTAATACCAGACCACGTTGTCGCCGTTGGAGAGAACGTAGTTGCTGCAGGCCGTCATGGGCGTTGTGCCGTTGACGGAGTACATCCAGCCGCTCGTACCGCCGTACTGTTTCTCGGCCAAACCACCAATCGCGGAGACATACGTGCCGTACGACGAGCCATGTGCGTTGACAGAAAGGCCCAGCGCGCACAGGGCATCGTAGACGGTAGCGCCTTCGTTAAAGGTAAAGGTGCCACCAGAAGACACAGGATTGCCCACAGCGCTCGATGTGACCGAAACCGTCACTGTTACGTAGCTGGACTCCTGCGAGCCGCTCTGGCCGCCCGAGGAGGCGTTTCCACCATTAGAGGATGAAACTCCATCAGACGACTGGCCACCGCCCGAAGAAGCACCGCCAGACGCATTGGAAGTATCACCGGCTCCCGTATTTTGGGCAGCGGATTTATCGCCAGACTTCTTGCCGTCCTGGTCCTCAGACTTCTTGTTATCCGAGTTCTTGTCCGATTCCTTGTTTGAAGACTCGGAATCGTCCTTGGACTTGGACTCATCAGAATGCTTGGACTCATCTTTTGCGTCATTCGATGACTTGGAATCCTTGGAACTGGCCTCGCCCGAAGCGGCAGACGAGCCAGACGCCTTGGTGTCCTTGGTGACGACGCTCTCCCCCGTCACGGCCTGAATGATCCAGTCGATAGACCAGGCACCGCTTGTGGAAGGATGGACGAAACCCAGCGAGACGACGATCAGAATGGTGCACGCGGCAGTCAGAACGCCGAGGAGCGCCTTGCGGCGAGGGGCGGAAGCCGCCGAAGCGGCGCCCTTTTGCTTTGCATCGTCAAGCTGGATAAACGAGGAATCTGGTTGCTTGGGGTCAGCGTCCTTGGATTTATTGGACACAGCCCTCACCTACCGACGTTTGGTGAACACGAACACGCCGACGATGGCGAGACCGATGACGCCGGCGGCAACGCCAACAACGGCGAGCGGGTTGGTGCCAGTCTCCTGCTCGGAGGCACCAGAGGACTTCTTAGCAGTGGTCGTGGATGCAGCACCCGTATCGGACTTGGAATCGGACTTCTTGTCGGACTTGTTGTCCTTCTTGTCAGACTTCTTGTCAGACTTCTTCTCGTCCTTCTTATCGGACTTATCGGTGTCCTTCTTGTCGGACTTGTTGTCCTTGGTCTCGGTCTTGGTCGACACCGTCGTCTTGGTCACCGGCTTCTGACCCGGGGCGATAGCGCCGCCGGCCTGCTGGCCCTTCGTGCCGGAGCCGGAACCCGTGCCAGTGCCAGTGCCAGTGCCAGCGCCAGCGCCGGAACCGTTGCCAGCGCCACCGTTGCCACCATTAGTGCCAGAACCGCCATTGCCGCCAGGGTTAACGGCATTCTTGGTCCACTTGGCATACAGCGTCAGATCGGCCGTCACCGGCGTACTGAAGTCATACGCCTGCGTGCAAGCCTCATCGGTGAACCAACCGCCGAAAGTGTAGCCATCGCGCGTCGGATCGGCCGGCTTGACCAGCTTGCCGTCGGCCGTAGCCACAAACTTAGTGTCGCAAGCAGACCCGCCGTTGGAATTAAAGGCAACCGTCCAAGACTCAACAGCCCCGAGCTTGAACAGCATGCCCGAATCATTGATGTAGTAGAGGTTGCCAGAAGCATCGGCAATGACCGGAGAGTCACAGTATTGGTAATGGCCGGCCGCATCATAAATCTGCGTCGCCTCTGCGTCGCCGAGCGTATAGCGATACACGCCACCACCAGCAGAGTAGTTGACGTAATCCTTGCTATCCGCGCTGTTCACGGTGAAGTACACGTAGGTCTTGCCGCCCTGAACACTCACCAGCGGAGTAGCAGCAATACCGTTGAGGCCAGCCGGCAGCGCCTTGCCGTCGGCAGCAGCGACCATCGTGGTCTTACCCGTCTTCAGGTTATAGAGAACCAGAGCAGAGCCCTTAGCCGTCTGTCCGCCGACAATCAGATTGTCACCAGACACCGCAGGGGCGCTCAGATTATTCGTAAGGCCCAGATCAACCGTCTTCTGTTCACTCAGCACGCCCTTTGCCGAAAGCGAAATCACATGGAGCATTCCGTCGTGCGTCATCTGATAGAAGGTCGAACCATTGGACGGATCGGCAATGCAATCGGCATTTGCGACAGCGCCGAGCTTCATGGTCGAAACGACATCGCCCGTCGTCTTATCAATGCACTTAAGCGTGCCCGCGCTCGTAGGAACGATGGCATACTTATCCGTCAAAGCCGCACCAGTCCAGTAATAGCCCTCGGCAGGGTCGATGTTCTGCCAAGAAACTTCGCCCGTGGCAATCTTAATGCGCGCAAAGGAGCCGTTGCCGTAGGTCGCGTTGTAATTCTCGTCATACGAAATATCGACCGAGCCTACATAGACGTACTCGCCGTCCGAAACGACGGTGCAGGAGCTCTGCGTCAAGTCCGTCAAACCAGGCGTTAGCCACTTGCAGATCAGCTTGTCAGCAGTAATCGCCTGGACCGCACCGCCGTTGAGCGGAACGATGATAAGGCCATTGGTATAGATCGGACGAGAGGTATAGCTCACCTTGGAGGCAAGCGGCGCAGAGGCAACCTTTTTGCCCGTGGACGAATCGATCTTAATGAGCTCGTTCTCGGTCGCGATGTACACAAAACCGTTAGCAATGACAGGCTCGCTGCAGTTGGCATACTGCTGACCAGACTCGGCCTTCCAATCGAAGGCCCACTTAAGACCGGCGGCCTGCGCAGGCGTCTTGGCGTCCGTAACGGACGTACCGTTGCCGCTGTTACCGTAGCCGGCCCACTCGGCATCCCAATCAGGAGTCGTCGCACTCGGGTCCACGACAATCTTGTCGGGATCGGGCATGAGCGATTTATCGGTGGTGTAGGCAAACGTAGCCTTGTCGCCACTCTTGAGCGTGACCTGGTTGGCGCAGAGAGATGAGGGCTCTCCGTTGATAAACAGACGCCAATATTTCTTGGTCGCACCATCCCAGCCATACGGCTTGTGATCGAACGGCGAAGTAATGGAATTCAGGAACCAGTAAGCGCCGCCCTGAGAGGCCTTGTAATCGATAGACTGAGCCTTCAGAACCGCTTCGATAAGGTCCTGAGCCGTAGAGCCTTCGGGCAGAGAAACATTGCTTGCCGTGCCCCAACGCGTATCGTTCCCGTTGACATCGGGGCCGATAACATCGATAGACCCAAGAACCTGGCCAGGAAGGACATCGGCGTCAGCACCATACATAAAGGTGACGGCATCGCCCTCTTGGAGCTCGTAGTTGCCAGCCCCGACCTGGGCGAACTTGCCATTTACATAGAACTGCCAATAACTTTTGGTCGCAGGATCATACTTATAGGTCTTACCGTCGAGCGGCGATTTAATGCCGCTGAGGCACCAGCCCCAAGACTCTTCACTAGTAACGAGATCAAGACCAGTCTGCTCAAGGAGATCCTTGGCAGTAGAGCCCGCCTTGAGACTCGTCTGGCCCGTCGAGGCCCACACCTGCTGCTTGCCGTCCTTGTCCTTACCGAGGACCTGAACGGAAGCATGGACGGAATCGGACGGCAGCTGGTCGCCCCAGCCACTGTAGAACCACGTGACGGTATCGCCGGCATGGATGGTGACATTGTCCGCCGTGTAGTCGCTCGATTTGCCGTTGATGAACAGCTGCCAATAGGTCGAATAATCTTGGGGCGTACCCAGCTCAACACCGTTGTACTTAAGGCTCAGAATGAAGGAGCCCGCAACAACGGCATCGATGTCATTCGCCTCAAGCGCGACCTTTGTAAGGTCAAGTGCGTTCGAGCCGGACGTCACCACATACTGCGCGTTATCGACCCAAGTCTGAGTCTTGCCCTGGGCATCGCGACCAATGACGGTCACATTTGCGGCAACCTGGTCCTTAACGACAGGGGACGAGCTACCAGCCGTGTAGGCAAACTCAATCTTCTGCCCCTGGGTGAGCTTGACGCCGCTCGCGCCAACCGAGGAAGACGCGCCGTCGACAAACAGCTGCCAGTAGGCATAAGTCGCCGGATCGAAGGCAAGCGTGCGGCCATCGCTCGGGGACGTGATGCTTTCGAGGTAGAAACCGTATGCCGTGTTCGGATCGTATTTCGCCTTGAAGCCCACCTTCTGCTGCAGCTTAACGAAGGCGTCCGCAGCCGTCGAGCCCTCGTCGAGCTTAAGCTGCGTAGGTGCCACCCAGGTCTGAGCCTTGCCGTCGGCATCGGTGCCGATAATCGAGAACGAGACCTCGACTTGCTTCTTGGCGACATCGCCGGTTTCTGTCGGGTTCTCTGTCTGGACGGCAGCCGCGGCGGCAGATCCTGCTTGGCCAGTAGGCGCCGTCGAAGACTGCTCGCTCGTGGCAGGGCTCTCCCCCGTCGCCGAGCCTTCGTCGCCAGTTGCTGCCTCTGTTGTGGCGGCACTAGCCGCAGGCGCGCCCTCGGAATCCGAAACCTCGGCGCCGCTCTGCTCAGCGGTACCGCCCGCAAGCGCTGCGTCCTCGCCCGTTGCAGCCTGCGTCACGGCCTCGGCAATACCCTCGGCGCCCTCGGCCCACAGCTGAGCCGGCGTGGTGCCAAAGGCCATCGCGAAGGCCAGGAATGCCACCAGGCCGCGCTTGGCTACACCGCGTGCAATCGCGCCACGGCGATGCAACGAGGCGCGCTCGCGCTCGTCCTCAAACATATCCATTTGTCCCCCATTGTCTGTACTTGAAGCGTTGCCTTGAGGCTGCCCCACGTCATCGCGCATGTTGCGCTCGAGTTCCCCCATCGGGATCTCTCTTCCCTCCAGAGCCCTATGCACACCGGCAGCATACGCCGCAGCCGCATGCAAGATGGGAGGCGATCCGACTTAACCTTAACGGCTCAGGGGCGCCGTCCGATCTGCGACGCGAACATCCCGAGCCAAGAGGAATTACGGTTACTGGTACAGCCGGGGACTTGCACCCCGATTCTCCCAAACGCGCAGGAAAACCGCGCATTCGTGCGTCTCCGCACCACCATCTAGGCCATCGATTATTACCGTCAGTATGGTATCACGCAAAAGGGCCTCGCACGCAGGCGAAGCCCAAGGTAAAAGCTATTGTTTGCGATAGGAGAATGCGGTGACGGCCGCAGCCTCTAGTGCTTGCCGCCGTGGCTGTTGAGCCAGATATTGCGACCCAGCATAAGCGCCAGCACCAGCGCGCTCACGTAGCCCATAAAGCCAATGACTGGGATACCAAACACAACCGGCTCGATGCGCGCGTAGTACACCACCGACGAACCGATAAACAGGCCAGCAATCACAATTGCCATCGACATGCGGTCGATAATTCCGCCCAGCTGTCGCAGCGTCTTATCGCTGCTCATGATCTGCGTGTTCACCTTAAGCTGGCCGCGCGTGAGCATACGCGAAGCCAAGCCCAAATACTCGGCCGCCTCGAGCGAGCCTTTTGCCGCGCGATAGCTGCTCGCGGCAAGATCGCGCCCCATGTCGCGCACGCGCGCATAGGTGCTTTTCTCGTTTTTAATGTGGGTTTGGATGATCTGGATCATGTTGACGTTGGGCATGTACTCGGTCAGCAAACCCTCGAGCGTCACCATGCCGCGCGCGAACATCGTCACCACGCTCGGCAGCTCAACGTCATTCTTACGCGCGAGGTTTAACAGCGAGGTCAAAAACTCGCCGATATCTAGGTCCTTAAGGTCAAGGCCCGCAAAGTCAGCCACGATAAAGTCAAGATCGGACAAAAAGGCCGAATGATCGAGCTCAGCCGAGTCGCCACGCGTCACGGCGAAGCGCATGAGCGAATCCTTGAGCTTGGGCACGTCACCCTCGGCCACGGCGAAAATCATGTCCTTTACGATACCGCGATCGTGGCTCGACATGCGTCCGACCATGCCCAAGTCGATAAAGTAGACAATGCCGTCCTTGAGGATGATGTTTCCCGCATGCGGGTCGGCATGGAAAAAGCCGTCGTCGAGCACCTGCGTCGAGTAGTCCTCGACAATCGCGGCACCGATCTTTTCCAAGTCATAGCCCTCGGCCACCAAGCGTTCAGGATCGGCGATCGAAATGCCGTCGACGTAATCCATGACCACCACGTGCTCGGTGCACAGGTCCAGATAGGATTTAGGACACGTCACGCCATGAACGCTCTTATGGAACTCGTAGAAGTCGTTGAGGTTTTTGGCCTCGGCCAAAAAGTTGGTCTCCTCGCGAAACGAGGTCCACAACTCCTCGACTACGCCGTGCAGGTCAACAAATTGATCGGTGTTGACGAACTTGGAAACGATACGCACCACCGAGCGGATGATATCGATGTCCTGTGCCATAACCTGCTGCGCACCGGGGCGCTGCACCTTGACGGCCACGTCCTCGCCCGTCACCAGACGAGCGCGGTGCGCCTGCGCGAGCGATGCGCTACCAAGCGGATTGGGGTCGATCGCATCGAACATCTCCCCCAGGGGCAGGCCGTATTCTTCTTCCAGACAACTGAGTACGACCTCGTACGGCACCGGCTCCACGTCGGAGCGCAGACGACGCAGCTCGTCGCAAAAGCGTTGCGGCAGAATCTCGGACCGGTTGGCCAGAATCTGCCCCATCTTGACGAACATGGGGCCGAGTTCCTCGAGCAGGCGGCGCAAACGAACCGGCGTGAGGTTATCCCACACACGGTACTTTTTGACCAGGCGAACAATCTGCCCGATGCGTTCGCGACGACCCGCCGGCGTGAGCTGGTATTCCTCGTCCGGCGCCATCGCGTCGGGCTCCTCTGGCACCATATCGACAGCGCGCGGCTTCTTGCGAGCGCCCGAGACGGCGGCGTCGACCTCATCGACAACCGCTGCCTCGTCACCCAAGGGATCTAGATTGTTGTAATCGGTGGTGGAATCTGCCATCTGCGCTGCTACTCGGCCTCTTCGGTATCCTTCGCATCGTCGGGCTCAACGGACTCGACGGGCACCGAGGTCACGTTGTCCTCGACCGAATCGACGATGTCGCGCACATGGGCCAGGAAGGCCGTGCGCTCGGGGGCTGTCATGACGCGGACGCGAGCCAGAATGAGCTCGTCGAGCACGCGCTGGGCCGCGGTCTCGCCCTGCATGCCCAAGCGCTCGGTCAGATCGGAGATGGTACCGCCGGCCTGTTCGAACATGTCGGACACACTGCGGGCGATACCGGGGGCGCCTGCGTCCTTGCGCACCTGCTCGCCCTTGGTATTAAGGTCGTCGAGAACCTTCTTGCCGCCTTCGACAGCAACGGCGGCAGCGCCAAAGCCCACGTTAATGGCGCCGTTAACAAGCTGATCGAGTTTCATAACCATGGTTGTCTCCAATCACAAACAACTGCATTGGCGTTCTTGTACCCAAGATTGAGCGAAAGCGACAAAGCGTTTTAGCGCTATTCAATCGACGGGAAATCCCTACCTCACGTTGTCGTTCATCGCGAAAGAGTTCTTCATGGCGCAGCTCGTGGTGTAGAGCACCTTGCCCAGTAGAGCATCGGTCTCCACGCGCACGAGCTCGGCAAATGCCTCGTTGGCGCGGGCGAGCTCGGCAGGTACCTCGGCCTCGGACAGGGCGGCAACGGCAGCGTCAACGTCGTGAATCTGCTTGTGGCCCATGCCGCCGACCTTCTCCTGATAATCCTCGACTGCGCGGCCGCACTCATGGAAGCGGACGTCGGCCAGCGCGCCGATCAGGCGGTTGGCCCAGTAGAAGTTTTCGGACGTCACGCGAGCCTGCGTGTCGGCAAAGTACTCGGGCATGGTCTCGACGTTGGCGTACAGCGGAACCAGCGCGTTAAACGAGTTGGAGCCAAAGGCCATCCACTGCACGGCGCGGTAGGCCGGATGCGCATAGGGGCGCAGCTGCAGCACAGCGAGCTGGCTGTTGCGGTTGATGCCGATGGGGCGATAGGCGCCACGCGTGGCGGGCGTGCCCTTGCTGCCGTAGCAGTCGTACTCCGTGCCCTGGTAGTGGCTCGAGAGTACGTACTTGATGTCCTCGATGGTCACCTTACGCTCGGGCACGCGGCTCCAGGGGATGTCATCGCTCTCGGGCGTGTAGTCGGCGTCGGGGCCGTCCCACACATCGCTGGGGTTAAGGCAGCGCTGCATGTACCACGCGCGCGGCGTGTTGTAGACATGGTCGCTGTCGCTGTGCGAGCCAAAGGCCTCGCGCGGGTTAAAGACCGTCGCCGGGCCGTCGCCATCGACGCCCAGCGTCAGGTCCAGATGCCACTCGGCCATCCAGGCACGCAGGTCGGCGGAGCACATGTGGTCGGCCTGGGCGCCCTCGGCGTCATCCAGGTCAAAGCTGTCGATACCCAGCTGGTTGGGCATGGTCACATAGGCGTCATCGGGCACGCGCTTGGCGATCCAGTGGTGGCCGCCGATGGTCTCGAGCCACCAGATCTCGTCCACGTCGCTAAAGGCGATGCCGTTGTTCTCGTAGGTGCCATAACGCTCGAGCAGGTCACCCAGAATGCGTACGCCGTCGCGGGCAGATTTGGCATATGGCAGCACCAGGGTCACCATGTCCTCCTCGCCCAGGCCACCGGGCTGTGCCGGAACGTATCCGTCCTCGCCCTCGTTGCCCTTGGCGGGCACGTAGTCCACGAGCGGGTCGGCGCCGCGAACGCGCTCGTTGGTGGTGAGCGTCTCGGTTGCGGACATGCCCACATTGAGCTCGTTGAAGCCCGCCTCGGCCCAAATGCCGTGACCGGGAATAACATCGGGGACGCTCGTGTAGCGCATGGGATTATCGGGCAGTTCAACGGTCAGGTGACTCAGGACGCTCGTGTAGACGCGCGGCTGCTCGTCGGGATGCACCACGCGCATACGCTTGGGCTCAAACACCCCGTTGGACGAGTCCTCGTTGCGGGCGACAAGCGTCGACCCGTCGTAGCTCGCATTCTTACCAACCAAAATCGTTGTGCACGGCATGCGCATCCTCCCTGAGCGAAGAAATCAAACGATAACAGTGTATCGCTTCGGCGCAGAAAGGGCGAAACCGCGGCGCTGGCAACCCCTGTGGTCAAAAAATGCCAAATGTGAGTACTGTCACCAATTTAGTAACATCAATTTTGCTACGTATGGGTGCCAAAAGTCTACATTTGTTCAAAAATTAGATGATGTAATTCCTCATAGGTCCAATAAAATAGGCTCTTTATCGATAATAAATATCGTTAGAGAGCCTATTTGACCTAAAGAATATGTGACTATCTTGGCAACAGTACTCATATTTGGCATTTTTTATCCACGGGGTATAGAGCTAACCCCTCAAACAGCCCAAAACGCCTATTTCGATGCACGCTCGGCCGCTTCGATCACGTGTTTGGCGAGGATCGCCGTCGTCACGGCGCCCACGCCGCCCGGCACGGGCGTAATGGCGTTAACGACCGGCTCCGCGGCATCAAAATCGACGTCCCCGACCAGCTTGCCAGCGGCCTCGTCCCAATTAATGCCAACATCGATGATCGTCTGGTCCTCGCGAACGGCATCCACGTCAATCGTACGCGCGCGTCCAACGGCGGCAACCACAATGTCGGCAGCACGGCACTCGGCAGCAAGGTCGCGCGTATGCGTATGGCACGTCGTCACGGTCGCATTGCGCGCCGTAAGCATGGCGGCAACAGGACGCCCGATCACCAGCGAGCGCCCGACCACAGCAACCTTAGCTCCATCCAGCTCAACGCCGTAATGATCCAGCAAAGCAAGCACGGCTTCGGCTGTGCAGGGGGCAAAACCCTCGCCGCGCCCCGAAAGCGTGGTGAGCAGCGAAACCGGCGTCATGGAGTCAACGTCCTTGGCAGGATCGAGTGCCGCGGCAACCGCATCCTCGTCAAGGCCGGCGGGCAGCGGGCGGAACATCAGGCAGCCATGAACAGACGAATCGGTATTGATGTCCTCGATGGCCGCCAACAGCTCGTCCCGCGAAGCATCGGCGGGAAGCAAAACGCGGCGAGCCTCAATGCCAACCTTTTCGCAGCGCTTGAGCGCACCGCGCTCGTAGGATAGGTCGTCCTCGCGTTCACCCACGCGCACGATAGCCAGCGTCGGCACAACGCCGCGCTCGCGCAAAGCCACGCAGCGAGCAGCAAGTTCCTCAGTCAAAGCGCGAGCAACGGGGGCACCCTTCAGCAGTTCAGCCATGGCTATCCCCTCTTCCTTGCGGCGTCGGCGGCGCGGCGCGCCAGCGCATCGGCGCGCGGCAACCACATGTCGAGCAACTCATCACACGCCGTCTCGAGCTCCTCAGCACGAGCGCGATCCTTCATAGACGTGGTGTTCGCAAAGAGCGTCAAGCTCGCGCCCTGCATAGCGGAACGGCAGAACACGGCGCCGCACGCCACATCGGACAGCAGCTGACGCGAACCCTTGTCGGCCATGTCCTCGAGCAGCGCCAGCGCGCGCCCGCAGGCATCCATAATGCGATACGGCGGCATAGCGGCCACATGCAGCGCATCCTGAATCGCGGTCGCTCGAGCCGGATCGTCACGCGGAATACCGTATGCCGCGGACACCTGCCCATAGGCACGAACGTCCTCGGCAACCAACTCGACAAGCTCCTGGGCCAGCTCATCAGCATGGGCAAACGCACGCGTCAGGTCATCCGCACGATCAGCAAGCGCGGGATTGGTCGCACCGTAGCGGGCAACCATTCCGCACAGCGAGGCGCCCAGCGCGCCCACAAAGGCGCTCGCGCTGCCACCGCCGGGAACCGGCTCGCGTGCGGCAAGTGCCTCGGCAAACTCTCGACAGGTTTTATCCATCATCTCTTGGCTCATACACATGCACCTTCAAGTCATATACATCGGTCGAGCGGCAACCGCCGACCGACCGCATCGATCACATAATGGTGCTAAGTCTAGCCCATAAGCACATGGGCGTCAGCGCACCTGGCCATCGCGGATTTCTATGGCACACGATAGGCGGCAGCGACACAAACATGGGACACATGGCCCACGTTTCGAGACTCCCGGGCAGCGGCAACTGGGGCATACATATAGGTAAGGAGCCCTATGTTGGGGCAACGCTCGCCACGACACCGGACGACGAATGGAGGAATAACCGCACAGCAAACAAAGGCATCATGTGCATGCGTAACCGCCGCCCCAGCGATCCGCGGCACACGATGTCCCTGGCAGACAAGGAGGACGCCACCATGAAGAAAAAGACCCTATCGATCCTTTCCCTTTGCATCGCCCTCTTTGCCGTGTTTGCCCTTGTCGGCTGCGGCGGGAGCGCATCGGGCGGCGGCAGCGCCTCCAAGAGCGAGAGCAAGGAAAAGGTCCCCGTCGCCAAGAAGACCGACTTTATCTGGTTTAAGGTCGAGATGCCCGAGGGCGTCGGCGTAAGCGACTCCGCCGGCAAGAATGCCGACAGGGTTCAGCTCACCTTCCCCGAAGACGAGAACGCCTCGGCCGATCGCTTTATCCCCGTTTGGAAAAAAGCGCTAACGGCCGAGGAATCCCACGCCGACCAGGCGGAAAAGAAGGGGGATACGTTCCAGTGGAAGGATGGCGGGTCCGTCGAGTATAACGGCAGGACGTGGCTCGTCGGAACATACGAGGACAACAGCGGCATCTCAACCATGCTTTTTACCGACGTTGAGCCGGGAAGCGCCTACGTCCTCATCTCGAACTTCGACCAGCACAAGAAAGAAGCCGAGACACTCCTCAACTCCATCGAGTTCCCCGACGACATGAAGAAAGCAGTTGACGAGGCACGCGAAGTCGAGATTTCGAGCATCGAGATCAAGTAACGGGGCACCCGCACGTGCCTATGCGCACCCGCGCACATGCGCTCCATTAAAACAACGGGCGCCCAACCCGGGGAGGGCCGACGACATCGGCCCTCCCCTCTTTTGTGCCCGCGTATATTGCCACTTGTCGGCGCAAATCCTGCCCCCAGAATGGGACACATGGCCCACCCGAACGAG
>UQPT01000037.1:0-19465 GCA_900543045.1 uncultured Collinsella sp. | reverse complement strand
GAAAAGACTTGGTTGGTAGGTTGCCCGGTGGGGCTTGGTTATGTTTGTCGCGAGTTCCGCACGAGCCGAAGAGCACTTAATGTGCTCTTCGTGCGAGCCAGGACTGTAGAGCAGCAAACATAACCAAGCCCCACCGGGCAACCGGTCAGGTTAGGCTACTTCGCGGCGCCGGGGATGCCGTGGGAGGTTTTGGCGGTTTTGGCTCCGTTTACGATGGCGGTTTGCAAAGCCCTTACGGCGAGCATGCCCAGCAGGTCTAGGGGAACGGCGGCGCTTGCCTGGGCGCCAAGTTTGCCGCTGGCGAGGGTGTAGATGGTGTCGCCATCGTTGGTGGTGTGCGTGGGACGGATGGCGTGTGCGTAGGCGTCTGCGGCCATCTGAGAGACCTTGGTGGCTTGTGCCTTAGTGAGTTCCACGTTGGTGACGATGCAGCTGATGGTGGTGTTGGTGCGGTCGAGCGGCATCTGCATGGATCCGGCGGCGGCAAAGGCTGCGAGTTCCATGTCGACGATCTGGTCGCTATCGGCTGAGGCGCGCATGCCGGCGACCCACTCGCCGGTGAGGGGGTCGACAACGTTGCCGCAGGCGTTGACCGAAACCACGGCGCCTACCTTAACGGGACCGAGCGCCACGGCGGCAGTGCCAAGGCCGGCCTTCATGCAGGTGGCAGGGCCCATGAGCTTACCTACGGTGGCACCGGTGCCGGCGCCCACATTGCCTTGCTCGAGCGTGGTGGGGGTGTTGTCGAGTGCCTCGCGCACGGCGGCGATGCCGGCCTCTATGTCGGGGCGTACGGTGGGGTCGCCAAAGGCAAGGTCGAAGATACAGCTGGAGCACACGATGGGCACCTGCGTGGGGCCGACGGGCAGACCAATGCCGCGGCTCTCGAGTTCGCGGGCCACGCCGCTTGCGGCTTCGAGGCCAAAGGCCGATCCGCCCGAAAGGCAGACGGCGTGGACCTTATCAACGGTGTTTTCGGGACGCAGCAGGTCGGTCTCACGCGATGCGGGAGCACCGCCGCGAACGTCAACGCCACCGGTGGCACCCTCGGGCGCCACGATTACGGTGCAGCCGGTGCCAGCCTCCTCGTCCGTATAGTTGCCAAAGCAAAAGCCATCGACATTGCAAACATCGATGGCTTCGAGCGGTGTGTCCATGTTTTCTCCTATCGGTTTTCCGCCGGGCCTTATGCCCGGTCGGGATCCGTACGGTACGGCAAAATTGTAGGCGCTGGGGGATAACCAGCGCCAGATGCAATTACGAGAGTTTTTGAATCGCGCGTGCGACGCGAGCGATGGGCAAGCCCACCACGTTGTAGAAGTCACCCGAAATATCGTGCACAAGCATGCGGCCGCCTGTGCCCTGGATGCCGTAGGCCCCGGCCTTGTCCATGGGTTCGCCGGAGGCAACATAGCGCTCGATCTGCTCTTCGGTAAGCTCATAGAACGTCACGTCGGTCACATCGACAAACGACAGGCTCTCGGCGGCATGCGGAGCGGCCGTGTCGCCTGCCTTAACGATGCAGACGCCGGTTGCGACCTGGTGCGTGCGGCCCGAAAGCTCGCGGAGCATGGTGCGCGCCTCGTCCTCGTCTGCCGGCTTGCCCAAAATTTGGCCGTCAAAGGTGACAATAGTATCGGCCGCGACGGTCAGTTCGTTGGGCTCGGCATGCTCGGCGGCAACGGCGGCGGCTTTGGCACGCGCCAAGCGCTCGACGAGTGTAAGCGGAGCTTCGCCATCAAAAGGCGTTTCGTCGATATCTGCGGGAATCACGCGAATGTCATAGCCCGCCTCGCGCATCAACTCGATGCGGCGCGGTGATTGCGAAGCCAAAATCATAGCTGAATGCCCTCGGCGACCTTCTCGACGGCCTTGTCGCCGGCGAGCGTGCGCAGCAGCTCAAGCGCAAAGGGGAGCGACTGGGCCATGCCGCTGGCGGTGATGATGTTGCCGTCTTGCGTAACCTTCTCGCCGGTATAGGCGCCTTCGGGGAAGCTTTTCTCAAAGCCAGGGAAGCACGTGGCGTGGCGCCCCTCGAGTAGGTCGAGCTCGCCCAGGATAAACGGGGCGGCGCAGATGGCGGCAACGTGCTTGGTCGCGGCGAACTCGCAGACCACGTCGCAGACGCGCTGATCGGCGCGCAGGTTGGTGGCACCGGGCAGGCCGCCGGGCAGCACGACGCAGTCGTACTCGTCAAAGTTGATCTCATCAAAGAGCGCATCGCAGGTCACGGGGATCTGCAGCGAGCTTACGACCTCACGCGTGGGCATGATCGAGACGAGCGTGGCACGCACGCCGCCGCGACGCATGACATCGACCATGGTCAAGCATTCAATAGTTTCAAAGCCATCGGCGGCGAGAACGGCAACGCTGGGCATGAGGGTTCCTTTCATAGGCGGCATACAATTAGCCGTCTTATACCCCGAAGACCTCCGCTTGCCACGCTCGATTTCCCAATGATTTTTCTGAGCAATGATTAAGTGGCTAGTTGCGCCTAAGGTGGACGACGGTCTCGCAGTGGAAGGTTTGTGGGAACAGGTCGACTGGCGTGATCTTGACGGGGGAGAAGGTGCCTTCTTCGACAAAGCGTTTGAGATCGCGCGCCAGGGTGGCCGGGTCGCAGCTCACGTAGGCGACATCGCGAGCACTCGTGCTGGCGATAAGGTCGATCGCCTCGGGGGCGAGGCCTGCGCGCGGCGGGTCGACCACCAAGACGTCGGCATCCTGGTCGGGGAACTCGCGCACCGCGTCTCCGCCAATGACGTCGACGTTATCAAGCTTGTTGATCTCCAGGTTACGGCGCAGGTCGCGCACGGCCGGGCCGTAGGCCTCGACGGCGGCGACGAAGTCGCAGCGGCGGGCGAGCGGCAGGGTAAAGGTTCCGGCGCCGCAGTACAGGTCCACGGCAAGCTCGTCTTCCTGCGGGTCGAGGGCGTCCATAACGAGATCAATCAAAATCTCGGCGCCCTTGGTGTTGACTTGGAAAAACGACGGGGCAGACAAGCGCATCTGGCCCTCGGCGATGTTCTCGGTCCACGAGCCCTCGCCGGCGAGCATTTCGACCTTGGAGACACGGCGGGCCTTCTTTTCGCCCTTGCTCATCACGCGCACGATGCTCGTGGGATGAGCGGCGTCCGCCAGCACGCGGGAGACCTGCGAGCGCGGAAAAGAGCCTGTAGGCGTCCAGAGTGCGACCTCGAGTGCATTGGTACGGCGCGATGCACGAATGCCCACGCGTTCGAGTCCCAAGTCATGGCTGCCGCTTAGATAGTTGAGTGCGCCGACGACCGATTTGAGCGCCTTCGGGAAGCGCTTATCGAACAGCGGGCACGCATCGACGGTCACGATTTTGCTGGGGTCGACACCGTGCATGCCAAGGCGCACGCGACCGTTGACGACGGTCGGTTCGAGCTCGATTTTATTGCGGTAGCCCCAGTCGTCCTTGGTGTGGCAGATGGGCTGTACCAACTCATCGACCTGCTCAGGAGCGAACTTGCCGATGCGCTCGAGCGTGGAGCGCAGGTTTTGCTCCTTGGCGGCGAGCTGTGCCGTGCGTGAGAGATTGCCCCACGAACAACCGCCGCAGATGCCAACGAAGGGGCAGGGGGGCTGAATGCGATCGGGGCTCGGCTCCAGAATCTCGGTCGTGCGGGCGCGCATGAACGACTTGCCGTCCTGTACGACCTCGGCCTCGACGGTGTCGCCTGCCACGGCGCCCTGCACAAAGACGGCCTTGCCGTTGTCGGCGTGCGCCAGCCCGTCGGCGCCGTAGGTCATCGATTCTATAGTGAGCTTCATATCCCTGCCTGTCATTCGTGTTGTTGCTCGCACCATGGTAGCAGGGAAAAGCGCCCCGCATCCGAGGCTTTCCTCAAATGCGGGGCGCTTCTACAAACTGCTTCTACAAACGACTATTTCGTCTTGCCGGTAATGAGCGTCTTAAGACCCAGGCCGATCAGGCACAGGCCCATGCGCACACGACCGGGGCGATGGCGCTCGATGGCCTTGGTCTTGCCGGCGGGCTTATCGCGACGGGCGCTCGTCTCGGGTGCGGGCTTAGCTGCCTGCGGCTCGGGCTGAGGTGCAGGTGCGGGCTCGGGCTCAATGACGGTCGCCTGGACCTTCTGAACCTCGGGTGTGGCCGGCTGCGGCTTAGGAGCAGGGGCGGGCTTTGCCTCAATGACGGGCTCGGGCGCGGCCTCGGCGTTGCGGTAGGCACGCTCCAGCAGGGCTTCCTGCGAGTTGAAGGGTTTCTCACCCTCTGCGCGCTCCACGGGGACCCAGGTGCCGTCGCTCGTGAGGCTGCGGGCCTTCACGTTGTCGCGCAGCTGCATGCTCATGTACTCGTGCACCAGGGCGCGGCAGGTGGGGTCGAGCACGGGGAAGGCGATCTCCACGCGGTGCTCGGTGTTGCGTGTCATCATGTCGGCCGAGCTCAGATAGATCATGTCCGAGTCCACGCCAAAGGCGTAAACGCGCGCATGCTCCAAAAAGCGTCCGACGATAGAACGGACATGCACGTTCTCGGTCTTGCCAGGAACGCCCGGCTTGAGGCACGAGATGCCGCGGATGATCATGTCCACGCGGACTCCTGCGCACGATGCCTCGGCGATCTTGTCGATGACCTCGCGGTCGGTGAGCGAGTTGAGTTTAAAGAACACGCGGGCGGGCTCGCCGGCGAGGGCGCGCTGGATCTCGCGGTCAAGCCCGCGCATGATGAGCGGTTTCAGTCCGACGGGCGCCACACCCAGGAAGCGGTAATCGCCGCGCAGGTTGCCCAGCGACAGGTTGCGGAAGAACAGGTTGGCGTCCTCGCCGATGCCGGGGTGAGCGGTCATGAGCATAAAGTCGCTGTAGAGTTTGGCCGTCTTCTCGTTAAAGTTGCCGGTGCCCAGCAGCGTCAGGCGCGTTAGCGCCATGCCCTCGCGATAGGTGAGCTGGCAGATCTTGGAGTGGCACTTAAAGCCCTCGGAGCCGTAGATGACGGTGCAGCCGGCCTCTTCCAGGCGCTCGGCCCACTCGATGTTGTTCTGCTCGTCAAAGCGCGCGCGGAGCTCCATGAGCACCGTGACCTCTTTGCCGTTCTCGGCGGCATCGATCAGTGACTCGCACAGGCGGCTCTGCTTGGCCACGCGGTAGAGCGTGATGCGCAGTGAGATGCACTCGGGGTCGTAGGCGGCCTCGTGCACCAGATCAAGGAAGGGGTTCATGGCCTCATAGGGATAAAAGAGCAGCTTGTCGTGTTGAAGTACCTGCTCGCGGATGGAGCGGGTCATATCGATGGTGGGGTTGGGCTGCGGCTTAAACGGCGTAAAGAGCAGCTCGTTGCGCAGGTGCTCGGGAATCTTGCCCTCAATGCCAAAGACGTAGCCTAGGTCGAGCGGGATATCGCAGGTAAAGACAGAGCGGCGCGAAAGCTCGAGCGCCTTGCGGATGGTCTTGAGCGTCGCCTTCTCGAGCGACCCCGAGACCGCGAGCACCACCGGCTGCAGGCGCAAGCGTTTCTTGAGGATGCGCTTCATGTGCTGACGGTAATCCTCTTCCTCCTCGACGCCCTCGCCGTCCGGGTCGATGTCGGCGTTGCGGGTGACGCGGATGAGCGCGCGGTCGAGCGGCTTATAGGAGCCAAAGCAGCTGTCCAGGCAGGCGAGGATGACGTCCTCGAGCAAGATGTAGGAGTAGGTGCCGGTGGGCGAGGGGATCTCGACCACGCGGTTCATCGAGGTGGGAATCTCGATAAGGCCCAGCAGACTCTCCTCGTCGGTGACGCCGTCCAGGCCGCAGGCCAGGTAGAGTGCGCCGTTGCGCAGGTTGGGGAAGGGGTGGCGCGGGTCAATCACCAGCGGTGAGATGACCGGCGACACGTAGGCCTGGAAGTAACGGGTTACAAAGGTGCGCTCCTCGGGCGTAAGCGAATCGATGCGGGCGCGGTGAACGCCCAGGGTGTCGAGCTTGCCCTCGATGCTCTTAAAGATGGACTCCCATCGGGTAAGGAGCCCGGGCATTTCGGCCATGACAGCATCGACCTGTTCGGAGGCGGTCATATTGCTCTTGTTGTCGACAGGCTGTTTTTTGAGCTCTGCCAGATCGGACAGGCCGCCCACGCGCACCATAAGAAACTCGTCGAGGTTGGACTCGAAAATCGACACGAACTTTAGACGCTCGAACAGCGGAACGGTCTCGTCGAAGGCTTCGTCAAGCACACGGTTGTCAAAGCGTAGCCAGCTGAGCTCTCGGTTCTGCGTGTACGAGAAGTCGCGCGGCGGTTTGCGCAGCTTTGCGGCGGCTTGCTTTTTTTCGATTTTGCTCGGCATATGCATCTGTCCGTTCAGTCCCCGCAGGGGACGGTTGCCTAACACTATTCACTATTGTCTCAATTTAGTCGACCTATGGCACGGACGTATCGCGTGAACGGTATCTTTACCTACTTCTTACGCTGACAAGCCATAGAGCTGACGCCCTTCGCGTTGTGAAAAACGGTCTATATCCTCACTCAACTGGTGAGTATGTGTGAATAAGAATGATAGGTAGCTGAATATCATCGAATACAGACAGAAACACGAACAAGCGTCATTTATATACATAAAACCGTTTTAGATATGCAATTCTTAATCGAAAGATTGGAGTTGTAATTGCGAATGATTTTTAAGAAAAAAGAGCATTTACCTTAGAAAAGCTACTTTAGAACGCCGAAGTGCATTATGGGGGAATCATATTCGATATACCGTTCATCGAACTTTGTTGACCGTTCGGGGGCGAGGTGGAATTGCGGTTGGAATTTGGATATAACTAGAGCTGTCAGCAAGCAGCACCCGTAACGGAAGGGTGCTGAGAGATTCGGCCGAAAGGCCCGAAAGAAAGGTAGGAGGCCATGACGAAAGGTCTGCACGTGCCTTCCGAGATCGGCAAGCTCAGGAAGGTCTGCCTGCACCGTCCCGGCGACGAGCTCCTCAACCTGCCGCCCGACGAGCTCGAGCGACTCCTGTTCGACGACGTCCCGTTCCTGGAGGTCGCGCAGCAGGAGCACGACACCTTCGCCCAGATCCTTAAGGACCAGGGCGTGGAGGTGCTCTACCTCGAGAACCTCGTCGCAGAGGTGTTCGACCAGGTCCCCGGCGCCCGCGCCGAGTTCACCGACCAGTACATCGCCGAGGCAGGCATCCGCGGCCAGCACATGCCGCAGATCGTCCGCGAGAAGCTGGACTCCATCGAGGACAACCTCGAGTTCGTCAAGAAGACCATGGCCGGCATGACCAAGGCCGAGATCGACATGCCCCTCACGGCGTCCACGACCCTCGACTCCCTGGTCAACTCCGAGTCCGAGTCCGACCTGATCATCGACCCGATGCCCAACCTCTACTTCACCCGCGACCCGTTCGCGGTCGTCGGCGAGGGCGTCAACCTCAACCGCATGTACTCGGTCACCCGCAACCGCGAGACCCTGTACGGCAAGTACGTCTTCAAGTACCACCCCGACTACAAGGACGTCTCCCTGTACTTCCGCCGCGACTGCCAGTTCCACACCGAGGGCGGCGACGTGCTGAACATCAACGAGAAGACCCTCGCCGTCGGCATCTCCCAGCGCACCCAGGCCGCCGCGATCGACGTCATGGCCCAGAACATCTTCTGGAACTCCGACTCCAAGGTCGAGCGCATCCTGGCCTTCGACATCCCGGTCTCGCGCGCCTTCATGCACCTCGACACGGTCTTCACCCAGATCGACGTCGATAAGTTCACGATCCACCCCGCCATCATGGGCACCCTGCGCGTCTACGAGCTGACCGCCGGCAAGAACCCGGGCGAGGTCAACATCCGCCTGATCGAGGACACCCTCGAGCACGTCCTGGAGGACGCCACCGGCGTCGACCAGGTCAAGCTGATCCCCTGCGGCGGCGGCGACCCGATCGCGGCCTCCCGCGAGCAGTGGAACGACGGCTCCAACACCCTGTGCGTCGAGCCCGGCAAGATCTGCGTCTACGCCCGCAACACCGTCACCAACGACGTGCTGTACAAGGAGGGCCTGGACCTTCTCGTCGTGCCCTCCGCCGAGCTCTCCCGCGGCCGTGGCGGCCCGCGCTGCATGAGCATGCCCTTCTGGCGCGAGGACCTCTAAGGTTTTCAAAGACCCGTACAGGTCTTACTACAAACATCTAGCTGCCATTAGATGTCTCCCATTGGGGCGGTGCGGATCTTTCGCACCGCCCCATTCATGTTTAATGACGCTAAATGAAGATCAGATAAGGTGGCCATGGATATCAAGACAATCGGTGTTGAGGAATGGCTCAACGTTTGGGAGAAGAGTGCTACCTGGGATATCGCTCAGTCGACGATCTCGTCGCTGACCATGGGCGAGCTTCGCGCACTGGACGAGCAGGACGGCGCCACGTTCTACGAGCGCCTGGATCGCGAGAAGATGAACTACGGCTGGATCGAGGGATCGCCGGAATTTAAGGCCGAGGTCGCCAAGCTGTATCGTCGCGATGTCAATCCCGATCACATTTTGCAGACCAATGGCTGCACGGGCGCCAACCTCAACGCCATCATGGCCGTTGTGGAGCCCGGCGATCACGTGATTGCCGAGTGGCCTACCTATGCGCCGCTCTACGAGATTCCGCGTACGCTCGGTGCCGAGGTCGAGTATTGGGAGCTTCGCGAGGAGCTCGGCTGGAAGCCCGATATCGAACAGCTCAAGCACCTCGTTCACCCCAACACCAAGCTCATCTGCATCAATAACGCATCGAACCCCATCGGTACGGTGCTCGATGCCGATACGCTCGGCCAGATTGCCGAGATCGCCCGTTCGGTGGGCGCCTATGTGCTGTGCGACGAGGTGTATCTGCCGCTCGAGAACACCGAGTCCTTTATATCGATGGCCGACGTGTACGAGAAGGCCATTGTCACCAACTCGGTGTCCAAGACCTATTCGACGCCTGCGGCTCGCGTGGGCTGGGTCGTGGCCGACGAAGAGGTCTCCAACCGCATCCGCACCTATCGTGACTACACCATGATCTGCGGCGGCGTGTTCAACGACGCCCTGGCGACCTACGTGCTCGAGCACAAGGACAAGATTCTTGAGCGCAACCGTAAGATCGTGTTTGGCAACCGTGATATCGCTCAGGCATGGATCGATGCGCAGAGCCGCGTCTCTTGGACGGCTCCGCAGGGAATATCCACCTCGTTTATCCAGCTGGATATTCCCGAGGATGACGAGGAATTCTGTAAGCGCCTGTTGGCCGAGAGGGGAGTGCTGCTGGTCCCCGGTAGCCGCTTTGAGCTTCCCTGCGGCGCACGCCTGGGCTACTGCGCGAGCGAAGACGTTCTTCGCGAGGGCCTGAGGCTTTTGGGCGAGGCACTGGCGGAGTTCGATCGCTAGGATTCCGACGATCTTCGAGGGCCTTATCCAAATTGGCCGAAGATAATCGAAAACGGACCCGTTTCCCTAGGGGAAGCGGGTTCGTTTTTCTATACCGAGAAGTCAAGTTGTTACAAATGGGGCCGTAAAGCGAGCCGGTATCCGCTGGGCCTTATACTGAGCTTCCGGTGAACGGTATCAAGCGTCTGGTAAACGGTTATTTGTTTACCAGAAATGAATAGGACAAACTTTTTTCTGAATAAAAATGAAAATGGTTGAGACGCGGCATGAATCGCTAATTCTATTCATAGCTTTATTAGAAATATGCAATTTGAGGGTGGTTTAATAAAGTTAAGTTCCATTTGCTATTTGGATTGAAAACGCGTTTTAGCACGTAAATAAACTTTATTAAATCAAAGTGTGCCATGCGTGAAGTATATGTGTATGCCGTTCACCCCTCATATAAAACCGTTCGGGGGCGAGGTGGAAGTATGGACTGATTTTGGATATAAATATGTCGTCAGCAATAACGCCTCACACGGAGGGGCGCTAACGAATCGGCCCTGACAGGGGCCCGAAAGAAAGGTAGGAGGCCATGACGAAAGGTCTGCACGTGCCTTCCGAGATCGGCAAGCTCAGGAAGGTCTGCCTGCACCGTCCCGGCGACGAGCTCCTCAACCTGCCGCCCGACGAGCTCGAGCGACTCCTGTTCGACGACGTCCCGTTCCTGGAGGTCGCGCAGCAGGAGCACGACACCTTCGCCCAGATCCTTAAGGACCAGGGCGTGGAGGTGCTCTACCTCGAGAACCTCGTCGCAGAGGTGTTCGACCAGGTCCCCGGCGCCCGCGCCGAGTTCACCGACCAGTACATCGCCGAGGCAGGCATCCGCGGCCAGCACATGCCGCAGATCGTCCGCGAGAAGCTGGACTCCATCGAGGACAACCTCGAGTTCGTCAAGAAGACCATGGCCGGCATGACCAAGGCCGAGATCGACATGCCCCTCACGGCGTCCACGACCCTCGACTCCCTGGTCAACTCCGAGTCCGAGTCCGACCTGATCATCGACCCGATGCCCAACCTCTACTTCACCCGCGACCCGTTCGCGGTCGTCGGCGAGGGCGTCAACCTCAACCGCATGTACTCGGTCACCCGCAACCGCGAGACCCTGTACGGCAAGTACGTCTTCAAGTACCACCCCGACTACAAGGACGTCTCCCTGTACTTCCGCCGCGACTGCCAGTTCCACACCGAGGGCGGCGACGTGCTGAACATCAACGAGAAGACCCTCGCCGTCGGCATCTCCCAGCGCACCCAGGCCGCCGCGATCGACGTCATGGCCCAGAACATCTTCTGGAACTCCGACTCCAAGGTCGAGCGCATCCTGGCCTTCGACATCCCGGTCTCGCGCGCCTTCATGCACCTCGACACGGTCTTCACCCAGATCGACGTCGATAAGTTCACGATCCACCCCGCCATCATGGGCACCCTGCGCGTCTACGAGCTGACCGCCGGCAAGAACCCGGGCGAGGTCAACATCCGCCTGATCGAGGACACCCTCGAGCACGTCCTGGAGGACGCCACCGGCGTCGACCAGGTCAAGCTGATCCCCTGCGGCGGCGGCGACCCGATCGCGGCCTCCCGCGAGCAGTGGAACGACGGCTCCAACACCCTGTGCGTCGAGCCCGGCAAGATCTGCGTCTACGCCCGCAACACCGTCACCAACGACGTGCTGTACAAGGAGGGCCTGGACCTTCTCGTCGTGCCCTCCGCCGAGCTCTCCCGCGGCCGCGGCGGCCCGCGCTGCATGAGCATGCCCTTCTGGCGCGAGGACCTCTAAGGTTTTAACGGTTCCGGTGCGGTCCCCCTACAACCGCACCGGTTTCGCCCGTCAAACGGGCACCACTTTTTAGTAATTCACTTTTTCGAAAGGAAACGAACCATGGGTGTTAACCTCTCCGGCCGTAGCTTCCTCAAGCTCCTCGACCTCACCACCGAGGAGATCGAGTACCTGCTCAAGCTCTCCAAGAACTTCAAGGACATGAAGCGCGCCGGCGTTCCTCACCGCTATCTCGAGGGCAAGAACATCGTCCTGCTCTTCCAGAAGACCTCCACTCGTACCCGCTGCGCCTTCGAGGTCGGCGGCATGGATCTGGGCATGGGCGTCACCTACCTCGATCCGGGTTCGTCGCAGATGGGCAAGAAGGAGTCCATCGAGGACACCGCCCGCGTTCTCGGCCGCATGTATGACGGCATCGAGTTCCGTGGCTTTGCCCAGGACGACGTCGAGGAGCTTGCCGCTAAGTCCGGCGTGCCCGTGTGGAACGGTCTGACCACCGAGTGGCACCCCACCCAGATGCTCGCCGACATCCTGACCGTCCAGGAGAACTTCAACTACGACATCAAGGGCAAGACCCTCGTCTTCATGGGCGACTGCAAGAACAACGTCGCTCGCTCCCTCATGGTCGTCTGCTCCAAGCTCGGCATGAACTTCGTGGCCTGCGGCCCCGAGGAGTGCATGCCCGCTGACGACGTCATCGAGGCCTGCAAGCCCATCGCTGAGGCCAACGGCTGCACCATTAAGCTGACCACCGACGTCAAGGACGGCGTCACCGGCGCTGACGTTCTCTACACCGACGTGTGGGTCTCCATGGGCGAGCCCGACGAGGTCTGGGCCGAGCGCATCGCTCAGCTCACCCCGTATCGCGTTACCTCCGAGGTCATGGCTATGGCCAACCCGGGTGCCATCTTCCTGCACTGCCTGCCCAGCTTCCACGACACCAACACCACGATTGGCGCCGAGAAGTGCGAGCAGTTCGGCATCACCGAGCAGGAGGTCACTGACGAGGTCTTCGAAAGCCCCGCTTCCAAGGTCTTCGACGAGGCCGAGAACCGCATGCACACCATCAAGGCTGTCATGTACGCTACGCTCAAGTAAGAGCATCTAGCATCTCGCTCGGGGTGCATTGCTGCGCACCCCGAGCGCTTTTGTCTGGTAAAAATCTCGCACCGAGCGACATGCACGGCACGGAAGAGCCGCTTCGGGCGAGATCAGTAATTGATTTATGAAGGGGGGATGAGAACTATGACTGAGACCGCTAAGAAAAAGCGCGGTATGCCTTCATCGTTCACCATTCTTCTTGCTCTGCTGGCAATCGTCGCGGTTGTTACCGTTATCGTCTCCGGTACGTCCGGTGGCGCGGTTACCGCTGCCCGCTTGAGCGATTTCTGCACCGCCCCGGTCAAGGGCTTCGCTGACGCTCTGCCCGTCTGCCTCTTCGTTATGATCCTCGGCGGCTTCCTCGGCATGATGACCGAGACCGGCGCCCTGGACAACGGCATTGCCGTTCTGGTGCAGAAGCTTAAGGGCAATGAGATCATGCTCATTCCCGTGCTGATGCTCATCTTCTCCCTCGGTGGTACCACCTATGGTATGTGCGAGGAGACCGTTCCCTTCTACGCCCTGCTCGCCGCCACCATGATGGCTGCTGGCTTCGACCCCATGGTCGGCGCCGCTACCGTCCTGCTCGGCGCTGGCTGCGGCTGCCTGGGCTCCACGGTTAACCCGTTTGCCGTCGGTGCTGCCGTTGACGCTCTGACTGGCGTTGGCATTGAGGTCAACCAGTCCATCATCATCGGCCTCGGTGCCGTCCTGTGGATTGTTACCACTGTTATGTCCATCCTCTTCGTTATGAGCTATGCCAAGAAGGTCAAGGCTGACAAGGGTTCCACCATCCTTTCGATGCAGGAGCTCAAGGACGCCGAAGAGGCTCACGGCAAGGCTGCTTCCGAGGTTCACAAGGAGGTCAAGCTCACCGGTCGTCAGAAGGGTGTTCTGATCGCCTTTGCCTTCACCTTCGTCGTCATGATCGTCGGCTTCATCCCGCTGGCCGATCTCAACGAGGGCGTCGCCAACTTCTTCGATGCTGGCGCCGTCTATGACGCCGACGGTAACGCCATCGTTCAGGGCTGGTCTGCCCTGATCACCGGCCTGCCCATTGGCCAGTGGTACTTCGACGAGGCTTCCACCTGGTTCTTCCTCATGGCTGTCCTGATCGGTATCATCGGTGGCCTGTCCGAGAAGCAGATCGTCAACACCTTCATCACCGGCGCTGCCGACATGATGTCCGTTGTCCTCGTCATCGCTCTCGCCCGTGGTATCTCCGTCCTCATGGCTAGCACCGGCCTCGACGTCTACGTCCTCGACGCTGCCGCCAATGCTCTGGCTGGCCTGTCCGGCGTGATCTTCGCTCCCATGAGCTTCCTGGTCTACTTCGGCCTGTCCTTCCTGATCCCCTCGACCTCCGGTATGGCTACTGTCTCCATGCCCATCATGGGACCGCTGGCTGTTAAGCTCGGCTTCTCGCCCGAGGTCATGGTCATGATCTTCTCCGCCGCCATCGGCGTCGTGAACCTGTTCACCCCGACCTCCGGCGCCATCATGGGCGGTCTTGCTCTGGCCAAGATCGAGTGGACGACCTGGCTCAAGTTTGCTCTTAAGCTCATCGTCGCTCTCTCCGTCGTCTGCGCCATCATCCTGACCGTCGCTTGCGTGATGCTCTAAGTACCCCTTGGGTACCCCACGGAAACCATGACGATCCTGTAAAGGATCACCTGGTCATCGTCTGTCCGGTGGGGTTACCCCACCGGTAGACTCCTACCTTTAGCCTCCTCCCGTTCCGTGCGCGGGAGGGGGCGCTCTTGTGTTCCGGCGTTTTACCAAACGCCGGAACCACTCGACGCTGCAAGCCCGCCAGAGCGGCAATCTGACGTTCAATCGTCGGGCATGGCCAAAAGGCCTATGCCCTCCTCTTTCACGTCACCTTGCTCGCTCTGGTGGGCTTTCGCTGACTTATGCTCAACCTGCGGCGCTGCCATTGTTGGCGCAGGGGGCGGCTTGCTCGCTCTGGTGTCTGTTCGCTGTCCGTTCTCTGCCCGCGACGTTTCTGCTGTTGGTGCAAAGGGGTCAGGTTACTTTGCGCCAAAAGGTGAAGTTGCGGTGGAATAGTTCCCGTTTGGCCGTCTTGAGGGGTTAAACAGGAGCTATTTCACCGCAACTTTTCGATGGCGTGTTTGGTTGGTGCCTGTTGATGGTCTGGTTATCGGGGAGGGCAGGCTCCGTTATAATCGCGTAGGAACTTAATTTACGAAACGGGACGGGAGCCATACATGCGCCAGGGTTTCGACAACGCGAAGTATATCGAGCTGCAGGCCGCTCATATTAAAGAGCGCATCTCGCAGTTTGGCGGCAAGCTCTATTTGGAGTTTGGCGGCAAGCTGTTCGATGACTATCATGCGAGTCGTGTACTGCCGGGTTTTGAGCCGGACAGCAAGTTCCGCATGCTCAAGAGCATCGCCGACGATGTCGAGGTTATCATCGCGATCAACGCGAACCACATCGAGAAAAACAAGGCTCGTGGTGACCTTGGCATTACCTATGACGAGGATGTGCTGCGCCTGGTTGACCTGTTCCGCGGCAACGGCTTTGCCGTCGCGGCTGTGGTTATCACCCAGTACGCCGGCCAGCCTGCTGCCGATGTGTTCCGCAACCGCTTGAACGCGCTCGGTATTCCCGCCAAGCTGCACTATCCCATCGAGGGGTATCCGCACGATGTCGATCTGATTGTGTCCGACGACGGCTATGGCAAGAACGAGTTTGTCGAGACCACCCGACCGCTCGTTGTCGTGACGGCGCCCGGCCCTGGCTCGGGCAAGCTCGCCACTTGCCTGTCTCAGCTCTATCACGAGCACAAGCATGGCACGGCCGCCGGCTATGCCAAATTCGAGACCTTCCCGGTTTGGAATCTGCCCCTTACGCATCCGGTCAATATTGCCTACGAGGCCGCCACGGCAGACCTCGATGACGCCAACATCATCGACTCCTTCCACCTGGAGGCCTACAACAAGACCACGGTCAACTACAACCGCGACGTCGAGGCCTTCCCGGTAGTCCGTGCCCTGATGGAAAAGATCCTGGGCAAGAGCCCCTACCAGAGCCCTACGGACATGGGCGTCAATATGGTCGGTTTTGCCATCACCGATGACGATGCCTGCCGCGACGCTTCCAAGATGGAGATCGTCCGCCGCTACTTTACCGCGGTCGAAAATGTGCGCCGTACCGGCGTGGGCGATGAGCAAGTCGACCGTCTCAAGATTATTATGAAGAAAGCCGGCATCGATAAGAACTACTCACCGGCGCGCTCGGCGGCCCTCACCAGGGAGCAGCTGACGGGTGGTCCCGTGGGTGCCATGGTCATGCCCGATGGCTCCGTGGTGACCGGTAAGACCTCCACGCGCCTGGGCGCCGCAAGTTCGCTCATTATGAACGCCCTCAAGCATGTCTCGGGCGTCGACCTTGAGCTCGAGGTCATTAGCGATGAGGCGATCGAGCCCATCAGCAAGCTCAAGACGCATTTCCTGGGCAGCAAAAACCCGCGCCTCCACACCGACGAGACGCTTATGGCGCTGTCGATCACCTCGGCCACGAGTGAGACGGCCGCTCGCGTCCTTTCGGGCCTGGAGCAGCTGCGCGGTTGCGATGCCTTCTTTAGCGTGATTATCTCGCCGACGGACGAGACGGTACTGCGCAAGTTGGGCATCAACGTGTGCTGCGAGCCCAAGTTTGAGCGCCGCGGTTTCTTCCATCGCTAAGTTTGAAGCACCGCGGTAATTGCATTGCATTTTGGCCGTATCGGGTTAGCGCCCGGTACGGCTTTTTGATCAATAAAGCGTCTATTTCGGCGAAAAATAGCTGTTTACCTGCCTAGAAACAATTTGAGCGGTATACAATAACCGTAACTGTTTCATCCTTAGCGGGATGCCGCATGATGGATATTACCTGCCATCGTGAGGTGTGTCGGTCGCGCACGGCGCGTTAGATGCTCGTGCTCGGTTTGAGGAGGCTGCTATGGCGGGCAAGGGTCGTGCGAGTGTCAACGATATGAAGCGTGTCGAGGTGCTGGTGTTGATGGAGATCGACCAGCAAACCGAAGACAATGGCGGGCCGTATGGTTTCTCGCGCAAAACGCTTGCCGAGCGCGTGGGGGTTTCGCCGTATCGTGCCCGCGCCGCAATCGATCGCTTGGATTCCGAAGGTATGATTGATGTCGTCTCGCGTTATAGCGACGACGGCGGTCAGCTTGCAAATGGCATTTGCCTCACCGAACGTGGTGAGTGGTATCTTGAGGGCGTCCGTACCGGCATGCTCGTTCAAGAAATGCTTGAGGACGAGGTTGCTGATCGATAGCAGCATGTAACCCTTGCCATAGCGACGCCGCCTGGGAAACCGGGCGGCGTTTTGTTTCAAGATCGAGAAATGCAATCGCACGCGAGAAAAATTGCGGACGGTCCGCGGCGCGAGTATTACAATGAAGACCCGTAAGATGTGGATAAACAACTTCTACGGGAAGCGCAGGTAACTCAATATGACCAAGCATGTGTTCGTAACCGGTGGCGTGGTTTCGTCCCTGGGCAAGGGTATCACCGCGGCCTCGCTGGGCCGTCTGCTCAAGTCGCGTGGCTACAAAGTAACGATGCAGAAGGCCGACCCGTATCTGAACGTCGACCCCGGTACCATGAGCCCGTTCCAGCATGGTGAGGTCTTTGTAACCGAGGATGGTTACGAGTCCGACCTGGACCTGGGTCATTACGAGCGCTTTATTGATGAGAACCTGACCCGCGATTCCAACTTTACGACCGGTGCCATCTACAAAAGCCTAATCGCCCGCGAGCGTCGCGGCGACTTTTTGGGCGGTACCGTGCAGGTGATTCCTCACGTCACCAATGCCATTAAGGATAAGTTCCGCCGCATCGAGGAGCAGACCGGCTCCGATGTAGTCATCACCGAGCTGGGCGGCACGATCGGCGACATCGAGTCCCAACCGTTTGTCGAGGCCATTCGTCAGTACCGCAAGGAGGCCGGCCCCGAGAACGTATGCTACATCCACGTGTCGCTCGTTCCCTATATCGCCGCCGCCCACGAGGTCAAGACCAAGCCCACGCAGCATTCCGTCAAGGAGCTCCGCAGCTTTGGCATCCAGCCCGATATTATCGTGTTGCGCTCCGACCACCATATCGATGACGCTATCCGCGGAAAGATCGCAAGCTTCTGCGACGTCGACACCGATTGCGTCTTTACCAACGAGGACTGCGCGAGTATTTACGATGTTCCGCAGCTGCTTGCCGAGCAGGACTTTGACCTGCGCATTTGCGAGCGCCTGGGTCTGGACCCGCGTGAGCGCGACATGAGCGAGTGGAACGAGTTCCTGCGCAAACAGAATCACGCCAACCATCACGCCGACAAGGTGAAGATCGCCGTCGTTGGCAAGTACACGCAGCTGCCCGATGCGTACCTGTCGGTTATCGAGGCCCTGCACCATGCGGGCGTCTTCTACGATCGCCATGTGGACGTCCAGCTGGTCGACGGCGAGAGCCTCGACGAGCAGAATGTCTCCGAAGTTCTGGGCGACGCCTCGGGCATCCTGGTCCCCGGCGGCTTTGGCAAGCGCGCCCTGGAGGGCAAGATCCTCGCGGCCGAGTTTGCCCGCGAGCACAAGATTCCGTATCTGGGCATTTGCCTGGGTATGCAGGTGGCCGTGTGCGAGTTCGCCCGCAACGTCGTCGGCCTTGCCGGCGCCAGCTCCTCCGAGTTCGACCCGGACGGTCCGTTTAGCGTCATCGATCTGATGAGCTCGCAGGAGGATGTCACCGAGAAGGGCGGCACCATGCGTCTGGGCGCCTATCCGTGCAAGCTCGCCGCCGATACCCTCGCTCGCGAGGCATATGGCGAGGATCTCGTCTACGAGCGTCACCGTCACCGCTTTGAGTTTAACAACGCCTTCCGCGACCAGCTTGAGGGCGCCGGTTTGGTTATCTCGGGTCTGTCGCCCGACGAGCGCCTGGTCGAGATGGTCGAGCTGCCGCGCGACGTGCATCCTTGGTATGTGGCAACCCAGGCTCACCCCGAGTTCAAGAGCCGTCCGACCAACCCGCAGCCGCTGTTCCGAGAGTTCGTGCGTGCCTCGATCGGCCAGCACGAGGGTGTCGATCGCCTGCAGGTGACGCCCATGAACCTCGCTACGGACTAAGGGTGCCGGCGAACAAAGAACATACCGAAGCTACTCCCTCGTCGCTCGCCGTGGCGGCGGGGGAGTATCTCGATTACCTCGCGGTCGAGCGGGGTTTGGCGCGCAACACGATTGCGGCCTATCGTCGTGACCTGACGACGTACTGCGCGTATCTGGAGCGGGCGGGCATCATGTCTTTTGATGAGGTGACTCGTCAGGTCGTGGAGGGCTTTGTCGCCGACCGTCGCGATGGGGGCTATTCCGATGCCTCGGTGGAGCGTGCGCTTGCGGCCGTGAAGGGCCTGCATGCCTTTTTGGTGCGCGATGGGATTGTGGCCCAAAATCCAACGGCGGCGTTGCGCCTGCCTAAAAAGGCTGAGCGTTTGCCGGAGTATCTATCGGTGGAGGATGTCTCGGCGCTGCTCGATCAAGACTTCCCCGAGGGCGAGATAGGCTTGCGCGACCATGCCATCTTGGAAGTGCTCTACGGATGCGGCTTGCGTGTGAGCGAGTTGGTGGGGCTCGATGTGGGCGATATCCATATCGACGATGGCTTTGTGCTCGTTCGCGGTAAGGGCTCAAAGGAACGCCTGTCCCCGTTGGTGGGAAGCGCGGCGCGAGCTCTGACGCGCTATATAACTAAGGGGCGTTCTCGCTTGGCGGCCCATGCCCACGGAACCGAGACCTCGGCGGTCTTTTTAAATAAGAACGGCCGCCGTCTGTCGCGCCAGGGCATCCATGCCATCTGTGAGCGCTACGGGCGCCAGGTGGGGCTGGTGGGACTCCATCCCCATACGCTGCGTCACTCCTTTGCCACCCATATGCTTGCGGGCGGTGCAGACCTCCGTGTGCTACAGGAGATCTTGGGACATGCCGATATATCGACCACGCAGGTCTACACGCATGTCGATCGTACGCAACTGACCGAGGTCTATCTGGCGGCGCACCCGCTGGCACATCGTTAACACATCGCTGGCCTGCATATCTATAGGTATTTGGGGACGGGCCCCAGATTGCCGCGGCGTGCTTTTGCGCGCGCATGGGCAATCTG
>UQPT01000036.1:0-20096 GCA_900543045.1 uncultured Collinsella sp. | reverse complement strand
GCAAGGCGGGGCCGAGGCCGCCTCGATCAATTTGCGAAAGAATCTTGACGGTACCTTCGATTTGAGTTTCGCGGACCCCAAAACGGCCTCGTTTCGCCCTCGGGGACAAAAACCGCGCGTCCACTCACTTGGGATGAATCCTTACTCCCATTCCTCCGAATACCGCCCTGTACTTTGTTGTCTTGAAACGCGGGGAGTAAATGGCGAAATCGCAGGTGAAAGGGAGTAAATAGCCAAAGAAAAAGCCTCCGTTCCAACATGGGAACGGAGGCTAGATCATCGTATTTACTCACCGCCGTCGCTGGCGGCTTTGCCGTGACTTTCGTACGAAACGAAACTCAGCAGCACAGTGCGGCACTCAAAATTGCAGGTCAGAACCCTGTCGTCCTACTCCCACTCTTTCACGCTCGTTTGTCGTAGCGCCATTCCAATTGGGTCCAGTTTAGCTGTCAGTTTTGTCCACCTTGCTGCCGAATCCCTCCGCGTGTCCTCGCATAGGCGTTTGGGACAAACCCTGGGACAAATTCGCAAACTATTTCGAAACCGCAAGCCCGCAGTTTCATTTTTGTCCCGGGGACAAAAGCGGCAAGGCTTTGAGGTCCGGAACCGCTCAAAAGGGATGCCAAAACGGTTGTTTTCCCTGTTTGGCGCTTGCTTAGCGAAGTGAATCGTGGCCAGTGGCTTTAACGTCTTGCATTTCCGCAGGTCATGAGGGATACACAAGAGCGATGACCGAAAGAATCGTCGCAGGCGGCTTATTCACCCAAGAGTTCAACGGTTCCACTTTCAAATGCATGGGGAAATGCGAATGACCTCAATGCGCTCCCGAACTCGGCGCTAACGTAAACGCCGACTCCGTCGAGCGAAGACTGGCTAATATAAGTCACAACATCGTCTCCAAGGCTGATATGCCTAAGATGGCTTCCAACTGGGGGCGGAGTTTGCCAATAGCAACAGCATGAAGAAATGCAGTGCCCTCGGAGTCCTGCTCAGTAATTCCGTCAGCGTTCTTCTCGAGCCAATCCAGAAGAGCAATCGGATCGTCCATCACGTCAGGTGGCGGAGTTGGCATGGAAGGCAGGTTCTTGTTGGTATTCACCTATTGTACGCTCGTCGTCGTGCGCGGCCAAACGGACAGCATCCCGGATTCGATAGCTGCATGCGAGGGGTTTCGGGCTAAGTGCTCTTGAGCATAGCGTTTCACGTGCCGGTGTTCATGAGCGGCAAGGATTGCTGTTTCGAGCTCGATCTGAGGGTGCGTGACTGCAGTCTCTCATGCTGTTCAGCTCGCCCAGTCTGCATCTTGGTTCCTCGACAGCGCAGCTTGGTTAAACGCCGAAGGTTCAGCTATCTTCGTCAGCTAGCATAAAAGCAGTACGAAAGGGGGGACGCATGAAGATCACAATCGAAGAGCAAAAAGCAGCTCAAGATATAGAAGTCACGATCGTCTGCGTAAGGGCCGATCGCCGCGTGCTTGATATAGCGGCTCGGCTGCGCATGCTTGACAGGAAGGTGACGGGCACGGCCGACGGCTGCACGCGCGTGCTGAGCGCAGAAGACGTCCTGTTCATCGAGTCTGTCGACAAGCACACGTTCATTTATACGGCCGACACGGTTCTCGAGACGGGCCTGCGCCTTTACGAGATGGAGGAGCTCCTGGCGGACTGCGACTTCCTGCGCATCACGAAAGGTTGCATCGTCAACTTCCGCGCGATCACCGCCCTCAAACCCGACGTCAACGGCAGGATCATCGCCACCTTGGAGAACGGTGAGCGGGTCGTTATCTCGCGCCGGTATGCGCCCGACGTCAAATCGAAGCTCGGTCTGAAGCAGTCGAAACGAAGGAAGGGAGACTGAAATGATTAACAGGGACATTATCGACACCGATAAAAAGACGCCCGTGGAAAACCTCGGACAACTCGTGAAAAGCACCTGTATCGGCTTCACTGTCGCCATGATAGCCTTCTTGGCACTAGGGACTTGTTTCGCTGATGACACCGCCAAGCAGGGCATTAACTATTGCTGGTCGATTCTCGCCGCGTGCGTCACCGTCCCCGCGCTGCAGTTCGTGTTCTTCACGCCCGCGGTGATCAGACGGATGACGTATCCCGCGCGCCTGGCGCTGTTCGACGTTTGCCTCTACGCAGCCCTCTGTGCATTGGCGTTTGTCTTTGCTTGGGTTCCCGCGGACAACCCCGGGGCGTGGGTCACCTTCACGGTTGTCTTTCTCGCCATCCTGGCGGTCCTCACCCTTGCTTTCAACGCCAAGCTGAGCCGCGAGACCCGCGAATTGAACGACAGGCTCGCGGAATACCGCAAGAGCAGGGAGACGGAATAAGGGTATAGCTGAGCATTATCGATGCTGGGCAAATCCTTACTCCCGATCCTCGGATTACCGCCCAGCGCGAGGGCCTGATACCAAGGCCGGCGCAGGGCGATGCTCGGCCCCGTTCGCTACCCCAAGCGCTTCCTGCGCGGTCATGCCCTTGTAGCCCCCCGTTCGCGCGCATAAGCGGGTTCATGTGCAGGGGAATGTCGATCCAGGTGCTGATTGCTCGGTCAGCCTGATCGGATTGGAGGAAGACGACCTCGTGTTCAGCATAGGCGATGGCGAAACTTCCTACGTATTGCGGTCTACCCAAGCCATCATTCGGTCCTCCTCGGTTTCGAAACTCGAATTTTTTTAAAGTTTCGAAACCGGGGGGGCAATATACACAGGGATGCATCGAGGAGCAATTCCCAGTCGCGCCATGTCAGCAGCGATGCCGGGCGCATTCACGCGTGCTACAATGCGGACATCAGAGATGAAAACACAGTCCCCGTCGGGTAGTCGTGGGCGTGCGCTAGTCCGCATCAGTAACCTGCCTCCTTGGTTGTCCCTTCTCTGCATGGTCATCTACATAAAGGAGGAACCAGCCATGCAGATCAGTGTGTCGTCCACCCTGACCGTATATCACGACGGGCAATTCTGGGTCGGGCTGGCGGAGCACGTCGAGGACGGAAGGTACGGCGTCGCCCGCATCGTCTTCGGCGCAGAACCGTCCGATGAGGAGATTCAGAAATTCGTTACAAGCAAATGGGAGAAGTTCTCATTCTTCGGTGGCGAACCGGCTGAGGCAAGCAAGCCCGCGAAGAACCCCAAGCGGCGCGCTCGCGAGGCAGCGAAAGCCCTTAAGCGGCCCGCGGTGAGCACCAAGGCACAACAGGCGCTCGCAGCACAGCGGGAAGCGATGAAGCGGGAGTCGGCTCAAGCAAGAGGCCAGCGTCGCGCGGATGAGGCGGAGGCGCGCTTCGAGCAGCGAAAGCTGAAGCGCAAGCAGAAGCATCGCGGGCATTAATCGCCATTTGCAACAAGCCTTATACAGAAGCGGCGTCAGTTCGGCTTGAAACTGACGCCGTTGTCTATTGCGCCGTTCGTCAACGGCGCGTCCTCGTTTTCTACGAAACTGCCCAAAGATGACGGCTGCGATTGCCCTAGACAACGCTACAGATCCAAGCCATAATTCGAGGACAAAATCGAGCTACAGATCGGAATTATGAGGATTGAATCATGTGGGATGAATTAGGCATAAGCGCAGGGACGGCAGTACTCATTTTGATTGCGCTGTATTTCGTTATCAAATGGGCAGTGAAGAATGGCATAAAAGAAGCCTACAGTGCCATCACTGGCAAAAAAGCCGATGAAGACATCCAAAACGAAATAGACCTAAAAGAGCTTGGATTGGATTAAACAATCAATAAATCCAGCTTCGGTAGCTCTGGAACGGCCTCTTTTCGCCCTCGGGGACAAAAAACGCACGTCTACTCACTTGGGATAAACCCTTACTCCCATTTCTCCGAATACCGCCCCGTGCCTTACCGTCTTCAAACACGGGAAGTAAATTGCAAAATCGCAGGTAAAAGGGAGTAAAACGGCAAAAAAGCCTCCGTCCCAACATGGGAACGGAGGCTCGATCACCGTATTTACTCACCAATGTCGCTGGCGGCTTTGCCGTGATTCTCGTACAAAACGAAAGTCAGCGGCACAGTGCGGCACTCAAAAGTGCAAGTCAAAGCCCCATCGGCTTACTCCCACTCAATCGTCGCGGGCGGCTTGGACGTGATGTCGTAGCACACGCGGTTGGCGCCGGGGACCTCGGCAACGATGCGGCCGGAGATACGGGCCAGTACGTCGTAGGGCAGCTTGGCCCAGTCGGCGGTCATCGCATCGCTGGACTCGACGGCACGCAGGATGATCGGGCGCTGGTAGGTGCGCTCGTCACCCATAACGCCGACAGACTTGATGTCGGGCAGGACCGCGAAATACTGCCAGCAGCTGTGCTCGGAGTTGCGCTCGCCGGTCTGCTCAAACAGACGCTGGTTGTAGGCATCGAGCTCCTCGCGCACGATAGCGTCGGCATTCTTGAGGATCTCGAGCTTCTCCTTGTCGACCGCACCGATGATGCGGATGGCCAGACCCGGGCCCGGGAAAGGCTGGCGGAACACGATATGACCCGGCAGACCGAGCGCCAGACCAAGCGCGCGGACCTCGTCCTTAAAGAAGTGGTCGAGCGGCTCAATAAGGTCGAAGTGCACGCCCTCGGGGAACGGGATCAGATTGTGATGGCTCTTGATGGTAGCCGTCTTGCCGCCCGTCTTGCGAGCGCCGGACTCAATGATGTCGGGGTAGATGGTGCCCTGAGCCAAGTACTTGACCGGCTTGCCATCGGTCTCGAGCTGCTGCGCCACGGCGAAGAACTCTTTCCAGAACTGCGTACCGATGATGCGGCGCTTCTCCTCGGGCTCGGTCACGCCGGCCAGAAGCCCGGCATAACGGTCCTCGGCGTGGACGTGGATAAAGTCGACGTCAAACTGCTTGGTGAAGACCTCCTCCACCTGCTCGGGCTCGCCCTTGCGCAGCAGGCCGTGGTTGATGAACACGCAGGTCATCTGCTTGCCCACGGCGCGAGCGCCCAGCGCAGCCACGACGGAGGAGTCGACGCCGCCGGACAGGGCCAGAATCACGCGGTCGTCGCCGACCTTCTCGCGGAACTCGGCTGTCATGGTCTCGACCAGGTTATCCATGCTCCAGTTGGGCTCCAGGCCGCAGATCTCAAACAGAAAGTTGCTCAGCAGCTGCTGACCGTACTCGGAGTGCTTGACCTCGGGGTGGAACTGCGTGGTGAAGATCTTGCGCTCGACGCACTCCATGGCGGCAACCGGGCACACGTCGGTGCTGGCGGTAACGGTAAAGCCCTCGGGCACCTCGGACACGGCGTCGCGGTGGCTCATCCACACGGTCTGCTCCATAGGCGTGGAGTTAAAGAGCTTGGCGCCGGCCGTACGCGTGATGGTGGCGCGGCCGTATTCGCCCACCTCGGAGTGACCGACCTTGCCGCCGAGCGTCACGGCCGTGATCTGATGGCCGTAGCAAAAGCCCAGAACGGGAAGGCCCAGGTCAAAGATGGCGGGATCGATGGACGGAGCGTCCTCGGCATACACAGAAGCCGGGCCGCCAGAGAGGATGAGCGCAGAGGCGTTCATTTCGCGAATCTCATCGGCCGAGATGTCGCAGGGAACGATCTCGGAATACACGTTGAGGTCGCGGACGCGACGGGCAATGAGCTGACCGTACTGCGCACCAAAGTCGAGTACGAGGACCTTTGCGGAAGCCTTTTGATCCATGGTTTCCCCCTCTTGTTGGCGGGGAGCCTGTGCCCACCCGCGCGAATAAACGAAAACAGCTTACATAGTGTACACGTTATATGGGGTTTCTCGTCCCTCGCAGCCATCAGCGCACGGCAAACGCACGACCGGGGCCTATTTGACGGCAATTGAAGTGTTACCAAACGTTACAGATGATGTAATACGTTTGAACATTGGACGCCCTGTGCCACAATACTGCCGAACGACTCCGCCTCTGCGGCGGCAAATACGATAGGAATACCAGCATGAAGCGCATCCTTCTCATCGCCACGGGCGGCACCATCGCATCGACCGAGGACGGCAACGGCCTCTCCCCCGCCCTGACCGGTGAGGAGCTCGCCCAGAGCGTCCCCGAGATCTCGGGCCTCTGCGAGCTCGACGTCGTGCAGCCCATGAACATCGACAGCACCAATATGCGTCCGAGCGACTGGATGCGTATCCGCGACGTCATCGTCGAGGGTTATGCCGACCACGACGGCTTCGTGATTCTGCACGGCACCGACACCATGAGCTACACCGCGGCGGCGCTTTCCTATCTGATTCAGGACAGCCCCAAGCCCATCGTACTCACCGGCTCGCAAAAGCCCATGGGCAGTCCCTTTACCGACGCCAAGCTCAACCTGTACCAGAGCCTGCTCTATGCGCTCGACGAGCGTTCGCACGACGTCTCGATTGTCTTTGGCGGCGTAGCCATTGCCGGCACGCGCGCCCGCAAGCAGCGCACCATGAGCTTTAACGCGTTCATTAGCGTCAACTATCCGCCCATTGCCTATATCCGCAACGACCGCATCGTTCGCAACGGACTCCACGGCACTCACCAGGACGAGAACCCGGTTCGTTTCTACGACAGCATCGACCCGCGCGTATTTGTCCTTAAGCTGACACCCGGCGTGAACCCGGGTATCCTGGACGCTCTTGCCGATAGCTACGACGCTGTGATTCTGGAGACCTTTGGCATTGGCGGTATCCCCGAGTTTGGTGAGTCGGGCGAGTCGTTCCAAGAGGCAATTTTCCGCTGGGTCGATTCGGGTCGCACTGTCGTTATGACCACGCAGGTCCCCGAAGAGGGCCTTGACCTGGGTGTTTATGAGGTCGGCCGTGCCTACGCCGATCATCCGGGCATTTTGCGCGGCGACGACATGACCACCGAGACGCTCGTGGCCAAAACCATGTGGGCACTCGGCCAGTCACGTGATGCGGCCGAGATTCAGCGCCTGTTCTACAGCCAAGTCAACCACGACCGCATCCCGATGGCGTAATTCAGTTGTCGACGGGTATCCCCTATTCGATGCCCTCGAGAAGCTCTGATACCGTCATGCCGAGTGCGGGCGCGATCTTAAATAGAACCTTGAGCGTGAAATTTGCCGTCCCATCTTCGATTCGGTCGAGGTAGGGTCGGCTGATTCCTGTCGCCACACAAAAATCGACCTTGGAGATACCAAGGTCCCTGCGCGTCTGCTCGACTCGCTTGCCAAGAATCTGTTTCGCACGTTCGTCCATGCAGCCGAGTTTGAAATGGAGCTGAACAAAAACGTAAACTATAGTTTACGTTTAAACGAATACACAGGAGTTTTCTATGTCGGGTTCTTCGGTCCGCATGTACCGAGCCATGCTTCGCACAAACAGCGCACCGCCCAAGCTCGTCGTCGTTGAAGCCGAATGCCTTTCGCCCGATGAGCGCACAGCATTTGCATTGCTATCAAGTCGCGTCGCCGCCGTTCTGGTCCCTTGCCCGGCGCAAGGTGAACTTGCCATCCAATGCCAAGCGCACAGCTGCTCGCTCAATCAGGCTGCCGTAATCGCAACCAGCCAACGTGGTCTGCCCCTTCTCCTGGAAGCCGGTATCGCACTCGCCCTTCGCGGCGCCGGATACGAAAACGAGGCCGCCGCCGACATGGTCTTTAAACCACGATCGAGCGGCGGCCTCGCAGCAGCCCTTGAATATGCGTGCAGGCTCGTTGCCTAAAAGGACAGGCTAGAAACCCAAGCCAAAACCCGTTCCGGTAATCGCCGAGTACATAAAGTAAACGTTGACCACGTTGAGGAACACACCCGTGATGCAACCATTACGCAGGTAGCGTTCGCACACGATACGCGCCATGGCGGCGGAGTCATCATTGTTTTTAGCCTGGCGTCCTGCCGTAAAGTACGTCGCCACGCTCAGCAGCAAGTTGAGCACCGGCAGTGCCAGCAACTCGTAGCTCTTGCCCCAGCGCGTCGCCTCGCCGGCGGCATTAAACTTTGTTGCCACCTCGGGACCAATGTTGGGGATAACACACGCTGCGACCACCAGCGGAATCACCGCAAGCACGAGCAGCGCAATACCCATGTAGCCGGCTTTTTTGCCATATTTAAACATGCGCGTCGTCCTTACACGTTAAAGCGGAAGTGCACGACGTCGCCATCGGCCATGACATAGTCCTTGCCCTCAATACGCAGCTTGCCGGCAGCCTTGGCGCCCTGCTCGCCGCCGAGCTCGATGTAGTCGTCATAGCCAATGACCTCGGCCTTAATAAAGCCGCGCTCAAAGTCGGTGTGGATGACGCCGGCGGCCTGCGGGGCGGTCGCGCCCTGGCGCACCGTCCAGGCCTTGACCTCCATCTCGCCGGCCGTAAAGAACGACTGCAGGCCGAGCAGCTTGTAGGCTGCCTGTGCGAGCACGTCCAGACCGGGCTGCTCCAGGCCCAAGCTCTCCAGGTAGTCGGCCGCATCCTCGGGATCGAGCTCGGAAAGCTCGGCCTCGATCTTGGCGCAGATCGGCAGCGGCTTGACGCCATCGATGGGCGCCAAGTCCTCGTTGAGCATGTCCTCGTCTACGTTGGCCACATACAGGATGGGCTTCATGGTGAGCAGGAACAGGCCCTTGGCGGCGGCGCGCTCCTCGTCGGTCATCTCCATGGACGCGGCGCGCTTGCCCTCGTTGAGCCAGGCAAGCAGGCGCTTGGCCACCTCGAACTTGGGCATGAGCTCCTTGTCGCGCTTGGCCTCCTTCTCGAGCTTGGGCAGCTGTTTCTCGAGCGTGCCCATGTCGGCCAGGATGAGCTCGGTCATGATGGTGTCGGCATCGCCGGCGGGATCGACGAACTCGCCCGTGCGGCCCACCTCGCGCATGACGTTGGGATCCTTAAAGTAGCGCACGACCTCGCAAATAGCGTCGGTCTCGCGAATGTTAGCCAGGAACTGGTTGCCCAGGCCCTCGCCCTCATTAGCGCCCTTCACCAGACCTGCGATGTCGACGAACTCGACCGTCGCCGGCACAATGCGACCCGGGTTGACGATGTCGGCGAGCTTTTGCAGACGGCTATCGGGCACATCGACGATACCCACGTTGGGGTCGATCGTGGCGAACGGATAGTTGGCGGCAAGGCCGGTCTTTTTGGTAAGCGCGGTGAACAGCGTCGACTTGCCCACGTTGGGCAGGCCCACGATACCGATGGAAAGGGACACGACAGCTCCTTTTGGTAAAAGCATTTCAAACTGCATAAGTATAGCGCCGCCGCAGCATCTGGGCGAACCCGGACGCCACGGCGGCACGAATGAAGCAGAGATAGAGGTCGCTGACTAGTCCGCGAGCTTTTCCACCCGGTCGAGCATCTTGTCAAGCTTGGCCTTTGCCTCGGCCTTGACCTTCTGGGCTTCTTCGTGAGCCTTGGCCTTCTGGGCGGCCTTTTCCTCGGCTTCGGGATCGACGACGACCAGATTGGACGCGTCATGCTTAACTAACTTGAGCGCATGCTCGGGGCACACCTTGACGCAGGCACCGCAGCCCAAACAATACGTGGACTCCAACGCAAAGCGGCCGCTTCCCACCAAATCGCAGGCGAACGTGGGACATACATTGACACACTCGCCACACGACGTGCACTTGTCAAAATCACACTCAGGCGTACTCACCTGCATGTTCTGGGCAAGCTCGGGGTGGTTTTGCAGCGTCGAGAGCACCAGCTGCCGCCCGTGCGTGAGCGAACGGCGACGTTTGGTCGTCGTGGTGCCGCACATGGTGTTGAGCGTACGCTCGAGCTGCGTGATCTGATGGCGATGGGCTTTGAGCTTCTGCGTCACCGAGGCCAGTGCCGCCGTTGCCGGATTGAGCTTTGTCACGGTAAGGCCCGTGGTGCGGGCGATCTTTTCCATGTACTCCTTGCGCTCGTACTCGCGGCGCTTATGGCACTTGAGGCTCTTGGGATCGACCTCCAGACCCATGCCCGTGCCCGCCCACTCCTCGGCGGTAGCAATGGCCTCGCCCAAGATGTCCTCGCCACCGGTGTTACGGCACTTATCGCACACGCCCAACGGCAGGTACACGCTCACATTGGGATAATCGGCCAGCACCGAGAACCAGGTCTCGGCCGTAATATCGCCCACACAGGCAACGACGACCTCGTTCTCGCGCGGCATGCGCTTAAGAGCACGCGTGCAGGTAACGTAGGCGGTCTCATGACTCGTAGCAGCAGAGACGATATCGTCATACAGGTTTTTGGGCGCCAGGCGCGGCGAGATGATCGCCTCGGTCGGACAGGCAGCGGCGCACAGGCCGCACTTGCGACAGGAGTCGAGGATCTCGATGGCGTCTTCCTCGACCTCGATGGCGTTGACCGGGCACACGTCCATGCACGCGGTGCAGCCGCTCTTCTCGTTTTTGCAGGCCAGGCACGGAATGGTGTTTCCGCGCGGACGCTCCTTGTAGTCGGCAGGATTCCACTGCGGCGCCGACGGATCGAGTGCATCGGTCACACCGCCAAGCGGGTTTTTAAGAAAGTCGAAACCCTTGCTGATCTCGATAATGTCATCAAACAGATCGTGTTCCTGCGCCATGCGCGGCCCCTCCCTGAGCAGTGCAAACAAGCAAGAGATAATGATACGCCATCGGCCCGTGCCTCGAGCAAATTACACGCGGAGCACCTTTGGGACAAATAGCCTATGGCCTATCGCCGCCTCGATTGCACAAGGTCAATCAAGCGCCAAACTATGCCTCGCACATGAGCTGCACGAGCTTTTGTTTGGTCACCTTGGCCTGCTCGTTGGCTATGTTACGCTCGTTTCTAAAGACCGCATTTGCAACACCCTGCAGGTCGGCATCGGAAATCTCGCCAAGGCCCAGCTCCTCGAGCGTCGTCGGCAGACCGACGCGCTGACAAAACTCGAGCACCTGTTCAAGCTCGGGCGCACGCTCCAGACGAAGCTGGACCACCAGACCAAACGCCACGGCCTCGCCGTGCATAGCCTTGCACTCGGGCAGAATCGTCAGGCCGTTGGCGATGGCATGCGCCAACGCCAAGCCACCGCTCTCAAAGCCAACGCCCGAAAGCAGAATATTGCACTCGATCAGGCGCTCAACCGCCGGCGATATACGGCCCTTTTTGAGATCGCGCTTGGCAGCGACGCCGCACTCCATGAGCGTGTCATAGCAGGCACGGGCCGTAACCAAGGCCAAGTGTCCCGGCGCGCCACCGTGCTCGTTAGCGCTGTGCGCCGCGGCACACGAACGCGCCTCGAAGTACGTTGCCAGTGCGTCGCCCATACCAGCGACCGTCATCCGCAGTGGTGCTGCCGCAACCACGTTGGTATCAACCACGACCAGATCGGGATTTTTGTCGAGTATCAAGTAGCGGTCGAACGACCCATCCTCGTGATACAGCACCGAAATCGCGCTGCACGGACCGTCCATCGAAGCCGCCGTGGGGCATACGCACAACGGCAGCTCGGCATAAAACGCAACGGCCTTAGCGATATCGAGCATCTTGCCACCACCGATACCGACTACCATGTCGCAATACTCAGCCCGGGCTTCCTTGGCCATTTCGACAACGGCATCTTCCGTACAGGGACCGTTGTAAATTTTAAAGAACGGCTCGCTTAGATCTTCGTCCAGAAATCCATCGACAATCTGCCTGCACAGCCGATCCTCGGTGCCCTGGTCAAACAAGACATAGGCAGCACAGCCCAACCATGACAAATACCTGCCCTGACGCGAAAGTTCGCCCGGCCCCTGAACATACCGGCCGGGACCGCCATAAACCATAGGAAGCGCCATACGAGAATCCGCCCTTCATCAAACAACGATTGGTGCAAAGTAACCTGCCCCCTTTGCACCATAGCAAAAAGGGGCAAAGCCATCTGCCGGCTTTGCCCCTTCCTTACCTTAGTTTACTCATCCATGAGGTAGTAGTGACCCAGTGCGTCGGCACCCAGAATGGCGTTTGCGACCATCTCGGGCGTCACCTCAAACGGCATGTTGCACATGGTGTCATCGGGCGCGCAGGCGGCCTCGGCAACAATCATGGCCTGCTCGCGCGTAAGCTCGGCAACGCCAAGTTCCTTCATCGTGACCGGCAGGCCCAGCTCAATGCAGAAGCCCAAGACTTCCTCGAGTTTCTCAGTCGGAGCATCCTCGAGTACCAGCTGGACGATGGTGCCGAAGGCGACCTTCTCGCCGTGATACATGCCGTGGCACTCGGGCAGCATCGTCAGGCCATTGTGGATGGCATGAGCAGCAGCAAGGCCCGAGCTCTCAAAGCCAATACCGGAGAGCAGCGTGTTGGCCTCGATGATATGCTCGACGGCAGGCGTGAGCGCACCCTTCTCCAGCGCGACCTTGGCCTTGACGCCATCGGCCATAAGCGTCTCGTAGCAGAGCTTGGCGAGCGCCAGGCCGGCCATTCCGCCCTTGCCGCCGGCGCAGGTGCCGCCGTCGGCATCGTGCGTTGCCTGGGCCTCGAAATAGGTTGCGAGCGCATCGCCCATACCGGAAACCGTCAGGCGCACCGGGCTCGCCGCGATAACCGTCGTATCCATCAGGACAATGTTGGGGTTTGCCTTAAGGAAGAGATATTTATCGAACTGGCCGTCGTCGGTGTAGAGCACCGAAAGTGCCGAGCACGGTGCATCGGTCGAGGCGATGGTGGGGCAAATGATAACCGGGGACTCCAGGTAGTAGGCGACGGCCTTCGCGGTGTCGAGGATCTTGCCGCCACCGACGCCGACGATGATGTCACAACCGTTGTCGCGAGCGAGCGCAACCAGGCGATCGACCTCGCCCTTGGAGCACTCGCCGTTAAAGTCCTCAAACAGCAGCTCGGCCTTAGCCTCGGCAAAGCCGCCCTCGATCTTGGCACCGACGCGCTTCTTGCCCGAAGGCGTCACGATGACGAGGGCCTTAGCGCCGAGCGGCTCGACATAGGAGCCGAGCTTGGCCAGCTCGTCCGGACCCTGGATGTACTTGCTGGGGCTATTGAAGATTGCAGCCATTTTTATCCCACTCTCTAATAATTAAAAAGAAAGGGGCTCCGTACGGATACGTGCGGAGCCCCTCGTTACGATAACAAGAGTCGATTAGAAATCGATGTCGGTGTCGTAGTAGCAGGCCTTGAGGATCTTCTCGAAGTCGGCAGCCTTGGTCTCACGCGGGTTCTCGGGCGTGCAGGCATCGGTCTCGGCGTTCGCGGCGATCTCGGGCAGCTTGGCGAGGAACTCCTCCTCGGAAACCATTTGCGGGTTCTCGGCGTCGACCTTCACGCCACCATTCGCGTAATCCTTGATGGACTGCGGAATGTTGAGCTGGTCGTTGAGGTCGCGGATCTTCTGGACGAGCGCAGCGATGAGCTCCTCGTTGGTCTCGCCGGGAAGGTGCAGGATCTCCTTGGCCACGTAAGCGTAACGCTCGGCAGCACGCGGGTCCTTGGAGTTCCACTGGATGACCTTGCCCAGGTACATGGCGTTAGCAGCACCGTGGATGATGTGGCCGTTCTCGAAGGCAGCACCGGTCTTGTGAGCCATGGAGTGAACGATGCCGAGCAGGCCCGAGGAGAAGGCGATACCGGCGATGCACTGAGCCTCGTGCATGTGCTGACGGGCCTCATGGTCGCCAGCATAGGACTTGGGCAGCCACTCGACGATCTCGCGGATGCCGTGCAGGGCGTTGGCGTCGGTGAACATAGAGGCGCAGGTGGAAACGTAGGCCTCCATGCAGTGGGTCAGAGCATCCATGCCGGTGTGAGCGCACAGCTTGGCGGGCATGGTGTAGGTGAGCTCGGGGTCGACGATGGCGACATCAGGGGTGATGTTGAAGTCGGCCAGCGGGTACTTGATGCCCTTGGCGTAGTCGGTAATGACGGAGAACGCGGTGACCTCGGTAGCGGTGCCGGAGGTAGAGGAGATGGCGCAGAAATGAGCCTTCTGACGCAGCTCGGGGAAGCTGAACGGCTGGATGATGTTGTCGAAGGACTCCTCGGGATACTCGTAGAAGACCCACATGGCCTTAGCGGCATCGATGGGCGAACCGCCGCCGATGGCGATAATCCAGTCGGGCTCGAACTCGCGCATGGCCTCGGCGCCCTTCATGACCGTCTCGATAGACGGGTCGGACTCGACGCCCTCGAACAGCTTGACCTCGAAACCGCCTTCCTTAAGGTCGGCCTCAACGTCCTGCAGGAATCCGCCGCGGCGCATAGAGCTGCCGCCAGAAACGATGATGGCCTTCTTGCCCTTGAGGTTCTTCACCTCGTGGCGAGCGCCCTCACCAAAGTACAGATCGCGAGGATTGGTAAAACGTCCCATACTGTGCCTCCTAAACAAGCCCCTCTTAGACTTGCGTATATAACGGAGCACCCGATTGGCTCCGTTAGGACCGTTTTGCGCGTTGCCGGCGATGACAATGCGCGATGTCTAAACGTCTCAACGCTCAGACAAACACTATTTTACCGTTCTGGTTGGTCAGTTATTCACCTAAAGCCGACAATGATGAAACGTTTTTTCTATCCCTGAAGACCCTTGTGGGGCATTCATACTCCCAAGCTGGGCAAACGTTTTATCAAGGTTGACCACATATCCCGGGCAGGACGGTGCCCCTCCAAAATGCGCCCCGTTCGCCGCCAAAAATCGACCGTTTGCGGCACCGTGATACCACTCAGTCGTCCAAGGTGCCGACATTTGTGCGACATCCGTCTTCGTGGTGCAAAGGTGCATGTCCAAGTGCGGCACCCCCGGTGTGCCACATGCGGGTAAACTAGAACCTTATATAGAGACATTTGAACCCTAACCGCAGCAAAGGAGGCCCCATGGCATTCGATCCCATTCAAGAGGATTGCCATCGCCTCGTTCTTGAGGCCTTGCGCCGCGACAATATCCCGCTCACCGACGGCCCCGCCGTCGAGCGTCTGATGGATCAATTCACCCGCAACCCCGCGCCGCTCATCGTGCACGACCGCGACCGCGCCGGGCATCTGATTGCCAAGGTGGTCGAGGCCGTCGACTACCGCATTCCCTTTATCCCCGACGATGCCCAAGCCGAGCAGGAAGAGGCCGCTGCCGAGAACATGCTTCGCGAGGCCGCCGCACTCGATCCGGCCAACTGGGATGCGCAGCGCATGTTGTGCGCCCTCACCGCTGACTCCAACGAGGAATACGTACAGTACTTGGTATCCAAGTGCGATGAAGTCGAACACGGCCTGGCGCTCAAGATCGCCTCGGCGCAGGACCCCTACGAGCGTGAAGCCGCAGGCGACCTTATGCGCCGCCCCTACCTGCGCTGGCTTGCCGCCCTTGCATCGCGCTCCCTCATTAGCGGCCGCTACCGCATGTCGCTCGAAGCCGCAAACCGCAGCCTCGACTTTGCCCCCAACGATCCTGCCGGCGTCCGCCGCACCGCAATGCTCGCCATGGCAAAGCTCGAATACCCCGCTGAGGAGCTCAAGCGCTTTCGCTCTGCCCACTCCGTCCCCTATCTCGCCAACACGCCGCTGCGCCGTCGTCCCAAGGATGCAGAACGCGACTTGGACCCGTGGACGCTCATCGCGCTGATGAGCGCAGCCTGGCGCGAGCTGGACTACGAGGGTGCCGAGCACTACCTGCGTATCCTTGCGCGCTCGTGCCCGCACGCAGCCGAGGCGCTCTACTTCCAAACCGAGTTTCCCGATGGCGTCTATGCCCGCGTCAACGTGAGTGCAGGCTCCACCGACGAGCTCGTCCTTGCACTCTCCGAGGCGACGCCGGTACTGCAGGAGGGCCTGGGCGCGCCCGACAACGCCAGCTTTGCCGCCTGGGTCGCCACCAACGACATCGTGCGCTCCCAGATCGACGAGCGCATACTGCGGGCGGCCGAGCAGGGCTTGCCGTTTAAGGGAGGAGACCTCTAATGGATCCGAGCGTCTACATCCCCGCCTACCTGGAGCGCACCTATCTGGCGTCGCACCCCGAGCTCACCGATGCAGCACGCGAGCTTGTCCATAACGACATTAGCGCGAATCCCCAAAAGTATGCGCAGTCCGAGCATGCTCAGGCACTGCTGTCCTATGCCGGTGTTCATCGCCACCTGCTCGACGAGCTCCATCGCATCGAGGACATGGGCAGCGACGAGGAGTTTGAGCAGACGCGCAACCGCCTGTTCGACGATATGCGTGATGAGCTGCTCAAGATTGTCCGCGTCGATGCACTGGCCGTCGACGCGCAGCTGCTCGCCATCATCCTGGCCGACACGCCCGTTGACGCTTGCCTGGGCGACCTGATGAAGCTCGAGGCGACCACGGCCGATTACCTGCAGCGAAGCGTGCCCGGGTTTGATATGGAGGCCCCGCACTACTGGGCCAATAATGTTTTGGCCGACGGTGTCACCGCAGCGGACCTTACCGTGAGCGAGCCGGCCCTTATCGGGTGGCTCCACACACTCGAGGCCATCTCGCAGCTGTGCATGGCAAGCGCCCGCTACCGCGCTGCTGCCAACTACGCCCGCCGCGTCCTTAAGGCAGAAGGCTATCCCACCCGAGCTGCCGGCACCGTGTTGCTCGCCCTCGCTCGCCTGGAAGACCAGGACGGCTTTTTTGCCCTGGCCCACCAGCTCGAGGAACAGGTGGGGGCAGACGCACTCGAAAACTCTCCTTGGTACCTGCTCGCCCGCACGATCTTGCTGTTCAAAACAAACAAGATGCGCCCGGCGACGCGCGCGCTGCGTGAGTTCGCTAACCGTTGCGAGGGTGGCGCGTTCTTCTTGCTGAATCCCATGTACCAGACGCCGTATCTTCCCTGCCGACCCGAGCCGCGCGACCCCTGGGACCTCTCGCACCAGGCGGTTTGGGAAGCCGACGGCATTATCTCGGACACCCCAGACTTTGCCCCCTGGGCCAACGCCTGCGAAGATGTATCGCAGCTTGCCCAGGAATTTGCGCGCCGCTACGGCTTTTAGCGACGCGATCGCCCCGACCATGTCATCTATGTTAGGAACGGCTTCATGAACCTCCGCTCATCTCTCGCCTGCACCTCGAGCGATATCGCCCGCTGGGGACTGCGCTCTGTCCTCAAACGCCAGGGTGGCGTGCTTCCCGGCCGCATCGCCATGAAGATCGACCCCGAGTTGCTGAGCGACCTCGCCGGCCTTGTCGACCGCAGCGTAGTGATTACCGGTACTAATGGCAAGACCACCACCTCCAACCTCATCGCTGACGCCGTTGCTGCCAGCGGCGCTACCGTGGTGTGCAACCGTGCCGGCAACAATATGGAGCCTGGTGTGGTGGGTGCTCTGCTCGAGGCCCGCGGCGGCCTTAAGCACACCAGCAGCGGCAAGCGCGTGGGCGTTTTTGAGTGCGACGAGCTCTACACCGTACGCGTTCTGCCCAAGCTCAAACCGACGTACTTTGTGCTGCTCAACCTGTTCCGCGACCAGCTAGACCGCTACGGCGAGATTGACCATACCCAAGACGTCATCGCCCATGCGTTGGAGCTCTCTCCGACGACAACGCTCATCTACAACGCCGACGATCCGCTGTGCGCCTCGATCGCCGCACGCGTCCCCAACACGGGCATCGCCTTTGGCATCGACGGCGCCACGGGCACCGAGTCCGATCGCATTAGCGACTCGCGTTTTTGCTCGCAGTGCAACGCGCCGCTGGAGTATGACTACGTGCAGTACGGCCAGCTCGGAGCCTATCATTGTCCTTCGTGCGGATGGGAGCGTCCCGCGCTGGTCCGTCGCGTGACGGGCGTGGAGCTCGGCTGCGACGGCTACGGCTTTGACCTGGTCTTTGGACCTGCGCCCGACGCTGCTGCTGCACACATCGCCACACGCTACAACGGCCTGTACATGGTCTATAACGTTGCCGCCGCCTTCTTTGCGGCGCGCGAGCTGGGCGTGGACGCGGCACATCTGCAGCCCACGCTCGATGCCTACGTCCCCGCCGGCGGACGCATGGGCCGCTGGGATATTGCCGGCCGCACCGTCGAGGCAAACCTGGCAAAGAATCCCGTAGGCTTCGATCGACAAATCCAGTCCATCAAGACGGCAGGCGGCAGACTCTGCGCTTTCTTCCTCAACGACAACGATGCTGACGGCCACGATGTATCGTGGATCTACGACGTCGACTTCGAGCGCATCGCCGACACGCCGGGTCTTGTCGCCTTTGCCGGCGGCACGCGCGCGCACGACATGCAGGTGCGCCTCAAGTACGCCGGCATCGATGCCACGATTATCTCGAATGTCGAGCAGGCGATTGGTGCCGTGGCAGACGAGGCCGCCGGCGACACTTTCTATGCCGTCGCCAACTACACGGCCTTTCCGCCGCTGGTCAAGGAACTCGACGGACTCAAAGGCACCGATACGAACTCGGTAGCCTCCCACGCCGTAACGCGCGCCGATGGCAGCGCTGTCCCCACCGATATTGCGCCGGTCGAGCTTTCGCGCCCCCTGCGTATCGTCTATCTGTACCCCGATGCCCTCAACCTCTACGCCGACGGCGGCAATGTCATCGCCCTCGAGCGCCGCTGCGCCTGGCGCGGCATTCCCGTGCGCGTGGACGAGGTCCGCATGGGCGAGTCGCTCAATCTCACCGATGCCGATATCGTCATGATGGGCGGCGGCTCCGATCGCGACCAGCTGGCCGTGGCACACGAACTGCTCGCTCAAAAAGACAAGGTCGCGGCCTATGTTGAGGACGGCGGCACACTGCTTGCTATCTGTGGCGGCTATCAGCTGCTCGGCCGTTCGTACTACATGGGCGACGATCGCATTGAGGGTCTGGGCGTCATTGCCGCCGAGACTGTGCGCGGCTCCGACCGCCTGATCGGCAACGTCGCCGTCAAGACCGACCTGGCACCCGAGCCCTTTGTCGGATTCGAGAACCACGGCGGCCGCACGCTTTTGGACGCCGATGCCACGCCGCTCGGAACGTCCGTCGTCACTGGCACCGGCAACAACGGCGACGACGGCTTTGAGGGTCTGATCTACAAGGGCGTGATCGGCACGTACCTGCACGGGCCGGCGCTGCCCAAAAACCCCGAACTCGCCGACTGGCTGATCGCGCACGCCCTCGAGCGCCGCGGCGATGCGCAGGCCACAGCCCTGCTGCCGCTCAAGCCCCTCGACGACACCTACGAGCGCGCCGCCCACGACGCCGCCATGAAGCTCCTCCCCTAGCACCCCACCACCACAAAGGGGACAGGCACCTTTGTGGTGGTTTTCCAGTTTGCCAACGATATACGCGCCGGCAAAAAAGTCTGCTATACTCTTTCCCGCTGTCCCCATCGTCTAGCGGCCAAGGACGCCACCCTTTCAAGGTGGATATCGCGGGTTCGAATCCCGCTGGGGGCACCATTTGAAACGAGAAGCCCGTTACCCCCGCGGTGATGGGCTTTTTGCTACCCCAACGCCGGGATTCGAACCCGACAGGGTGCGGAGCTGAGGAAACGCGTAAGCGTTTTCCAGCGCAGCCATCATGGTGCGGTTTTTGACATAGCGGCCATTGACGTAAAAATGCTGCGCACTGCGAGACGCCCGGCAGGCGCGCGGCGGGGTGACAAGGCCGGTCACTTTATAAACGCCGCCATCGCCATCCAGCGGCAGCAGGTCGCGGGCAAACTCCCGCCGCAGCAACGCATAGGCAGCGCTGCGCAGCTGGCCGTCACCGGGGGTCATGAACTGCTGCTTGCCGTCCCGCAGAAAGCGGAATGCAATTTCCGGGTGGGACAACGCTTCATGCAGAACGATATCCGCCACAAAAGTTCCCTCACTGACGTCCTTTTTCAGGAACTTCATGCGGGCGGGCGTATTATAGAACAGATCGTTCACCGTTACGGTGGTGCCGCGCGGGCGGGCGCCGGGCTCCATGCCCTGGGGCTCGCCGCCCTCAATGCGATAGCAGCAGGCGTATTCGTCCGCTTCGGTGCGGGTCAGCACCTCTACCCTGGCCACGCTGGCGATGGAAGCAAGCGCTTCGCCGCGGAAGCCAAGGGTGTGGATGTGGCCCAGATCCTCGGCACTGGCAATTTTGCTGGTTGCGTGGCGCACAAAGGCTTTATCGATATACTCTGCCTCAATGCCGCTGCCGTTATCCGCAATTTGCAGCTGTTGAATGCCGCCGCGCACGATGGAGAGCGTGATCTGCGTTGCACCGGCGTCGATGGAGTTTTCCAGCAGTTCCTTTGCAACC
>UQPT01000035.1:0-20190 GCA_900543045.1 uncultured Collinsella sp. | reverse complement strand
TCCAGCCATAAAAAAGCCTCCCATTTCTTGTGTCCAAGAAATGGGAGGCAGTTCAATGGGCTAGTCCTTGGGCGCCCAGGACCAGAAAAAGTTGATGAGGGCCACACGTGAGGAGGCGCCGGTCTTTTTGTTGATCGAGGCGATATGACGGTAAAGCGTGGAGCGCGAAAGGAAGAGCGTTGCGGCGATGTCTTGAACACTCTCGCGCGATGCGACCAAGGCCTCCAAAATATCGCGCTCGCGCTGCGTAAGCTCAAAGGCGACGGCGAAGGTATCGAGACGCTCGTCGAGTGTGGACTCCGGCACCTCTGCGGGGGCGGGCTCGCTCTGGGCGGATACGGGATCCGTGCCAAGGTCGCTAGCAGCAAACGCCAGGTCGCCGCGCACTTCAACGTCATAGACCTGATGCCCAGACTGTCCCAGCAGCGAGATCGCAATGCCCACAAGCAGTACAAGCCCCACGCCCACTGCCAACAGCACGTTCTGGCTCGAGACAATCGCCACCGCCGGTGCCGTCACGAGCATCGCGCAAACGTTATTGATGACGCGGCCCATGCACGGCCACAGATACGACCAATGCGCATACACCGAAATGGCGGCAAACTTCGCCGTGAAAAACACCACGAAGAAGCCCGCACCCAGATAGAAGATGACGGTGGCGGCAAGTATGTTGGCGCCGTTGGCATCGGTGATAAGCACAGCGAATGAGAGCGTGGACAACATGGCGGCGCAGGTCATGATGATGTTCATACACGAGCGCCCGCGCAGGTCAAATAGGGCGCCGGCGAGCAGAGCGCTCACGCCCATCAGCAAGCGCGACCAATCGCCCAAGTCAACGGACCCGGCGGCGTGCGAGATCGTGAGCCCCGCATTGAGGGCGGCAAACACCCCGGTAAGGCAGGCGGTTGCAATCGTCAGACGCACCACGGCGCGCCGAAAAGCCGCCGTTGACTCGGGATCGTTTTGCCATTTGGCGCCAAACTCCGATGCATCCACCGAAAGCTCGGAGATATCGGGTTCAGGCCCAAACTCAGATTCGCCGCGCAGCTTGGCACGGCGGACGCCGTGGAGGAGCGCCACCTGCGCGACCGCACAGGCAACAAAAACAAACTGCTGCGGAATCCCCGCGGGTATCACCATGTGGCTGAACACCTGAAGCAGGACGCCCAGAGCATATGAAAGCGCCGCCGCGCGCGCCAAGTACGGCGTCCGCGCAAAGCGCCGCGCAAAGTTGGCGTGAGCGGTCGATCCGCAGTAGCCCAGCGTGCAACACGCCATCAAACCGCCGGCAATTACCACCTCAAACCGAACCGCCATAATCATCAGCAGCAATGCCGACACCAGCAGCACGCCCGTGATGTCGCTCGTCGTATCGATCGCGCGGGGGCGGCGATAGTACAGAATAGGACGCACAAAAAAGCCGATTACGCTCGCACCGACGATGAGGGTCTCGTAGGTAGCAACCTCGCTCGGCGGCACAAACTCGGCCACGCGCATGTCGAAGAGGTACTCGCCAGCCAAAAACGTAAAATAGAACAGCGCCAGGCATATAATCTCCCGAATGCCCCAACGCAAATACGCTGTTGTGTCTCCCATACCTTTCATGAATACCCCCCCCCGCAGTCGCTTAATGGCCTGCAAACTCATTCTATTAGAGAACCAGTCCTAATATCGAGCCTATCCTCAAAATGTCGCTAATTTGACCCCAACAGCCCACGGCGTAAACCGATTTTGAGCCGCAAGGCCCAGAAGGGGCGCGCACGGCTTGCAGCTCGGCAAGGAGTGCCCCCAACTGCCACTCATTTAAGTCTGTCCCCAATGAGTGCCTTCGACAAAGAGTGTCCCCCGCGACCAGTCGTTTAAGAACGTCCCCGATGACTACCCGCAGATGAAAATGGGCCATGTGTCCCAGTTGTGGAGACTCGTTGAGCCGTCTGGGTATCGTGAAAGGCTGCGCACTCCCCCATCATCAAAAGTGACACACGCTACCAGTTGATGGGAGGCAGCCATGGGCTTCTTTGACAAGATGTTCGAGAAGAAAGAGTGCGCGATTTGCGGTACCGAGCTGGGACTTCTAGGTAAGACAAAAATCAATGAAGGCTACCTGTGCAAAGAGTGCGCCGGCAAGCTCTCCCCCTACTTTCACGGCTATCGCTCCAGCACCGCGGACGATATCCGTGAGCAACTCGCCTACCGCGAGGCCAACGCCGAGCGCCTGGCGTCGTTCAACCCCACGCGCACGCTTTCTGCCGGGCGCACCAACATCATGCTCGATGAGGACGCGGGCCTGCTGGTCATCACCTCGCAGAGCCGCTGGCGCGACGCCAATCCCGACATCATCGAGTTCTCGCAGGTACTCGGCTGCGATATGGATATCGACGAGCATCGCACCGAGATCTATCGCGAGACCGAGGACGGCGAGCGCGAGAGCTACAACCCGCCGCGCTACGACCTGGATTACGACTTTAATCTGACCATTCACGTCAACACGCCGTACTTTACCGAGATCAACCTGCGCGTAAACGACTCCACCATCGATCAGCGCGGCTCCATCGAATACCGCGAGGCCAAGCGCCAGGCAACCGAGGTCCGCGACGCGCTGGTGCAGCTGCGCCAGGAGACACGCGACAGCGTCGTGGCCGCCAAGGCCCCCAAGACCGCGGTGACCTGCCCCTTCTGCGGAGCCACCACCATTCCCGATGCCAGTGGGCGCTGCGAATACTGCGGCGGCGCCATCGGCGCATAGCCTCCGGCACGGAAAGGACCGATCATGGCCTTCGAGAGCGTCAACTATCAGTGCCCCGCGTGTGGCGGCCCCCTTCACTTTGCCAGTGCCGAGCAAAAGCTCGTCTGCGACTACTGCGATTCGCGTTTTGAAGTCGAAGAAGTCGAGGCCCTCTATCGCGAGCGCCAGGACAAGGCAGATGCCAAAGCCGATGCGGCAGCCGCAACGCCCAAGCCCGTCGCCGACGACGCGGTGCAGGAGCTCGCCCAAAACGCCGGCTACATCTGCTCGTCGTGCGGCGCCGAGCTCGTGTCCGATGGCACCGTCGCCGTCACCACCTGCCCGTACTGCGGCAACTCTGCCGTGGCGCCCGGCCAGCTCTCGGGCGACTTCTCGCCCGACCTGGTGATTCCGTTTAAGCTCGGGCGCGACGACGTCACGGCCGCACTCAAGGAACACTACAAGGGCAAAATCTTGCTGCCCAAGAGCTTTGTCACCGGCAACCACATCGACGAGGTCCAAGGTGTCTACGTGCCGTTTTGGCTCTACGGCGCCCGCGTTGACGGCGAAGTGTACTTTGACGCGACCAACGAGACCGTGACCGAGGAATCCGACCGCACCGTCACGACCACCGACCACTACGACGCCTATCGCAAGGGCAATATCTCGTTTAAGCGCGTGCCCGTCGACGGATCGTCCAAGATGCCCGACGGCCACATGGACGCCATCGAGCCGTTTGACTACGACGCACTGCGTCCGTTCTCGGTCGCATATATGCCCGGCTACATCGCCAACCGTTACGACGAGGACTGCGAGACCTGCAAGGCGCGCGCCGAGCGCCGTATGGAGGAGAGCACGATCTCGGCCCTGCGCGAGACCGTCGTCGACGAATATGACGATGCCACGGTCGAAAGCAAGCAGCTCGACTACACCTGGGAAGACAGCGACTACGCCCTGTTCCCCGTCTGGATGCTCTCCACCTCGTGGAACGGCAAGAGCTACCTGTTTGCCATGAACGGCCAAACCGGCCGCTTGGTCGGCGAGCTCCCCTGCTCCAAGCCCAAGCTCGCTATTGCCTCGGTGCTGTTCTTTGTGATCGGATTTATCCTCTCCCAGATTCTCTTTATGGGTGAGAACGCCTTCGATCCGGATTACCTCGCCTTTGATATCGAGGGCATCCTCATCAACATCGTCGCGCCGCTGATCATCGTGATTATCGGAGACGTGCTACTGGTAGGCCAGCTCAAGACGGCCAACGAGGACACCCACGCCGACGAGTACTGCGGCGAGCTCGACCTGACCGAGAAGCACGACACCTTCAACCACACCGAGACCACCGTTGTCATGAAAGACGACAAGGACGACTAAGCAATCCGACCAATACCACCCGGCCTTTGACGAGAAAGGAAGATCACCATGGGACTCTTGAAAGCTGGATTGGGAGCTGCCGGCGGCGTCATGGCCGACCAGTGGAAGGAATTTATCTACTGCGAATCGATGCCTGCTGACGTCTTGGCCTGCAAGGGCAGCAAACGCACCGGTGGCCGCAGCTCCAACACGCGCGGCGAGGACAACGTCATCTCCAACGGCTCGGTCATCGCCGTCAACGACGGCCAGGGCATGCTCGTGGTGCAAAACGGCAAGATCATCGAAGTCGCGCTGGAGCCTGGTGAGTTCGTCTTCGATACCGGCAGCGAGCCGAGCGTCTTTAGCGGCAACCTGGGCGATTCCATCAAGGAGACCTTCGCCAATATCGGCAGCCGCTTTACCTTTGGCGGCGACGCGGGCAAGGACCAGCGCGTCTACTTCATCAACACCAAGGAGATCATCGGCAACAAGTACGGCACCGCCTCGCCCGTGCCCTTCCGCGTGGTCGATAACAACATTGGCCTGGACGTTGACATCTCCGTGCGCTGCAACGGCGAGTACTCGTACCGCATCACCAACCCGCTGCTGTTCTACACCAACGTGTGCGGCAACGTGACCGATAGCTACACGCGCGACAAGATCGACAGCCAGCTTAAGTCCGAGCTGCTCACCGCCCTGCAGCCCGCCTTTGCCAAGATCTCGGAAATGGGCATCCGCTACAGCGCCATCCCCGGCCACACCACCGAGCTCGCCCGCGCGCTCAACGAGGTCCTCTCTGCCGACTGGCGTGACCTGCGCGGCGTCGAGATCGTGAGCTTTGGCGTCAACTCCATCGCTGCCTCGCAAGAGGACGAGCAGATGATCAAGGACCTGCAGAAAGCCGCCGTCATGCGCGATCCCACTATGGCGGCAGCCAACATTGCCAGCGCCCAGAGCGACGCAATGCGCGCGGCAGCCGCCAATCCCAACGGCGCGATGGCAGGCTTTATGGGCATGGGCATGGCAGGTGGCATGGGCGGCATGAACGCCAGCCAGCTGTTCGCCGCCGGCCAGGCACAGCAGCAGGCCGCCCCGCAGCCGGCTCCGGCACCCGCTCCCGCACCGGCTCCTGCCGCTGCCCCCGCGGCCGGCACATGGACCTGCAGCTGCGGCGCCACCAACACCGGCAAGTTCTGCTCCGAGTGCGGCAGTCCCGCACCCGCCCCGGCACCGGCCAAGTGGTTCTGCCCCAACTGCGGCAGCGAAAACGGCGGCAAGTTCTGCAGCAACTGCGGAACGCCCAGGCCCTAGCCCCTCTATCTGGTAATTGGCGGAGGATCCGCCACCCCCGCATTTGCTTCTATGGGTTTCGTTCGATAAAGGAGGACACCATGAAGACAACGTTCAAAAAGTCCGTACTCGCATTTCTGACATGCGTCCTTGCGCTCGCCTTTGCCCTGACGGGCTGCAGCGGCGGCGGCAAAGACCCCAAGGCCAACTTCGTCGGCAGCTGGGAACTCTCGGGTGGAACCATGGAGGGCGAAGAGCTGACCGATGAGTACATGAAGATGTTCAAGGAATGGGGCGTCAACATCATCCTGGTCCTCAACGAAGACGGCACGGGCAGCCTCGATTTGTTCTCCGAAGTCGACGACCTCAAGTGGGAAGCCAAGGACGCCACCACCGCAAGCATCACCGTTGGCAAGGACACGACTGACGTGAAGCTCGAGGACGGCAAGCTCATCCTTGAGGAAGGCGAGGACAAGCTCATCTTTACCAAGTCCGATAAGGATCTCTCCGGCACGGTGAAGAAGGATCGCGAGGCCGCCGAGAAGGAAGAGGAGATCGATGAGGCCGTCGAAGACGACGATACCGAGAACATTGAAATCTCCCCCGCCGTCACCGTCGCCGATGACGACCTGTGCACCATCACCGTCACCGAGAAGTTCAAGGACGAGTGGGGCGACATCGGCTTTGTCGTCAACATCACCAACAAGAGCGACAAGGACCTGACCTTCTACGCCCCCAGCGGCAAGACCAACGTCAACGGTACCATGAAGGAACCTTGGTTCTCGGCTCACCTGATGCCCGGCACCAACGCCACCGAGGAATTCACGTTCTCGAGCGGCGAGCTCGACAGCCTTGACGACCTGGTCAACACGACCATCGGCATCGACGCCTATCTGACCGATTCCTACGAGGACGTCGCCTCCTACAGCGTAACTATCGCGTAGGTGACAGACATCGACAGCCGCGGATTGGCGGACATATCCGCGGGTACCAGGCGGGGCCGCAGGAAATGATCCTGCGGCCCCGTCGCTTGTATGCCGATACGTAACGATCGTTAGCGCTCCATGTTGGGAACGATGCTACCCTCCGTTACCGCGCGCACAGCCAGACGCATGATGTTGTCGTAGCCGGTCTTGTTGAGGATCTCCGAGATGCGGCGTTTGATGGTGCCCTCGCTCATAAACAGCTCGGCCGCAATCTCGCGACGACTTTTGCCCTCGCAGGCAAGGCGCAAAATCGATAGCTCGACATCGTCGAGGGCTGCCGTGCCCGAAAAAATGCTCTCGGGCGGCTTGGGAAACGTGCAGTAGCCAGCCAACGTGGAGCGCATCACGGCGAACAGCTCGTCGATACCGACGTTCTTGTACACAAAGCTATCGACGCCCGCCTCGCGGGCCTGATCGACAAAGGTGATCTCGGGCATGCCTGTCATGATAATGACGCGACACTCGGGCAGTTGTTCTTTGATGCGCGCCGCCGCCACGATGCCGTTGGAATCGTGTTCGGTGCACACATCCATCAGTATCATGTCCGGACGCTCCTTAAGCACAACGTCCAAGGCATCCGAGGCGTCGGCGATCGCGGCGACAACGGTCATGTCGGGCTGGTCGCCCACGGAACGCGCGAGGCTCTCGCGCAAGATAGCCTGATCTTCGACAATTAACACGCGGATCATGAGTTTCTCCTTTGGGACGTGTCGCTAGCGTTAAGCGGAATGGATACCGTAAGCGTAAAGGGCGGGGTGGCGTGGACCTCTAGGCTGCCACCCAGATCTTGCGCGACATGCCTCATACCTGGGATACCCGTTCCCTCGCGATACGATACGGGGGCCGGGGACCCGTCGTTAGAAATCGTCATGTGCGCGACGGCGTCAGCATCCGTCCTCTCCTGCCACAAGCGCACATGGACCCGATGCGCCTGCGCATGCTTGGTGGCGTTGGTCGAGGCCTCGCGGATAATCTGCAAAAAGGCAGCGGCGACACGCGCGTCCTCAGGCAGCGCACCCTCAACATCGATCTGCACGCTCACCAGGCCAAAAGCATGGACGATATCGCCCAGTTGCTCTGCCGGTTCGGTGTCGCCCCCGCTGCGCAGATCGGCAGCGATTGAGCGCAGCAGCGGGTCGATCTGCTCGAGCGACTCGTCGTCCAAGCGCCCCTCCTCCAAATAGCGATGAAGGATTGATAGGCGCTGGCCGATCACATCGTGAACGCGGGTGCGCATGCGCAGATAGGCCGCATTGTCGGCAACTTTTTTGACTTCTTCGATCTGGGCCTGGAGCTCTTGGCCCGCAAGCTCAAGCAGGTGATTGGCCTGCGCCAGGCGGTCATGCGCATGCGCATACTCTGTCACGTCCAGACCGATTATGCGCTCGAACGAACGGCCCGAGACCATAACGTCATCGCACACAAACAGGCGAATCTCGGCGGGAGAAACCTCGACCACCGCACGCGCCTCACCAAAGCGGTCCAGGTTGATCCGCACGCGGTTCTTACCGCCTTCGGGCATTTGCATGCTGAGCTTGCGCAGGTCGTTCCATGTACCGCTCATATCGCCTAGGTCGGTGGGCATATGAAGCTCCGCCAGGTTTTTGCGCATGCAGCGGTTCATGAGCAGTGGACGGCCCCTCGAGTCCAGATACAGGATGCCCACGGGAATCACGTTGATGGTTTCAATCGTCGAGAACGCGGTGATATCCTCTTGGCGGTTACGGACGTCCATCAAGAGCGCCGCGACGGAACGGAACAGGAAGAACGCTCCCTCTGCGATAAGGACAACGGCCCACACCGAGCCCATGGCAAAAACCACCGGCGGTGTCACGGCGCCAACAAGCAGCAGCTCGGCCAGCATGACAGGGCGACGATAGCGCACCATAAGGACCACGCCATAGGCAAAGATCGCGGCATTGAGCCACAGCACTCCGCCCATTGCCCTGGCGCAAACGTCAAGCGGCGCCACCAGATACGAGCCAGACGACGCGAATAAGATGAGCGCCGAAATCATCAGGTGAAGCACAAGGCTCGTCTCGTAGGCGCAAATCACCTTACGGTTATAGGACGAGCGGCGCGATGCGATGAGCGGGACGTGGATCATCTGCAGACACGCAGCCAGGGCAAAGACAACATCGAGCGCAACGATTTGGGGAAGGATGAACGAAATCTGCATCGTCACTCACCCGCCCTCGGCATCAAGACGATCATGCGCAGCTGGCCGGGCTCGCCCTCAAGGCGGTATGCCACGTTGCGCCCTTGCAGAGCGCTTTCGAGCTCTTGCGCAGCGGGCGTCTGCGAAAGATCTTCATCATCGTTGGAAAAAAGCGTGGCGCGCAGCTCGACACTGCACCGGTCATGGTCGCCCAAGTGATACATAAGCGCCGGATGGTCGGTGGTGTAGGCAAAAAACGCAAAGTCATACACGCAGTCGTACAGGGCGCTTACCGTACTGGCGTGCATCGGGCGCCGTATGGCGATAATCGAGGCGCAATCGACATCGATGGTGCGTAGGTCACTTGCAAGCTCGTTGGCGATGAGCTGAATGCGGTCGCGGTCAAAACCGCTCTCCCCGTGCTGTGCCAACGTGAGCGACCCCTTGCGTTTGCAATAGGCGACGAGCATCTTGGCGCGCTGCAGCATGCGGTAACGCTCGTGCGAAGATGCCTCATCGGTCAACGGCGGCAGCGAGCTCAGCAGGTCGTACATCCCTTCGAGCGCACGGGCAAGCGCTTGGTCCACGTCTTGGACCAGTAAGGTCTCGGCCTCTTGGTCTGCCAAATGTGTCTTAAGGTCGTAGTCGGCGGCAAGCAGCTCATTTTGGCGTTGCAGCTCCATGCGACGATGCGCCAGTTCGCGATTGAGTTCGTTGAGCTCCGAGACGTCCTGGGCAAGGAGAGCCGATCCACCCAGCAGCGGAAAGGCGCGATACATTACATCGGGATCGGACGCCACGGCAAAGGCGTGAGCGTGCCCGTGCTCTTGGACCCGCAACTCCTCACGCACGCCTACCGGCATTGGCTTTGACACCGGCGTGACATAGACTTCCTGCAGGTCACGCGTTAGAACTTTGAGGTCAAGCGGCAAGGTGCCGAAAATACCGGCGATATCGTGGTACGACGGGATGACACCGCAATCGAGACAGATTTCCATCGCCACCACGCACAGGACGCAGTAGACAAGTGAAAAATTAAGCCTCCATGCCCAGGGCACACGCAGCGCATATGAAATGGCAAAGAACGCGCCGCCCAATAGGACAAGCGCGGCCGTGCCCGAGAAACGCTGAATACGAAAAGACGAGGACCGTCCTACCAAGATAAAAAAGGCAACGAAGTTAAAGGCTGTCCATACCAGAACGGTACCGTAGCCCCAACCATATGTGTAATCGTTGCTCCAGGTTCCACTCGATCGATCGAAATGGAAGACCTGCTGATGAACATCGTTAGTAAGCACAAAGCCGATAAGCAGGACAGCCATGACCCACAAAACGGTGCGGTACCGACGCCCCATACGATGCTGTTCCAAACCCGCGAGGCGCAGACCGCACAGCTGGTAGACCAGCGGAATGAGCGTCATGGGCACGTAGTACAGGTACCACAGCACGGTGGCATAGAACGGCGTGAACGACTTATATTTGAGGATGACCTCGATCATCCACAGGGCACAAATGGCGGCGATGGCAACAAGGCGGCGGCGCAAGACGTAGTCCAAGCAGCGTAGGTACGCCAACACACCCCAGATTGAAAATGCAATTGCGGCGACAAGCAGCGGGAGAGAGCTCGAGTGGACGAGCGCATCCACGACCTCTTCGGACACCTCGCTATAGGCGGGCACGGCGTTAGAAAGTTTGGGGTCGAAGGCGAACAGCGCCGGCAAGACTGCCAAAACCATGAGGAACAGCGCGGTGATGGCGCCGGCGATAGCAAAGACGCGGTGACGGTACACCCGATGTGTTATGCCAACAAGGAATCGCGGCATGGCGAAGAGCCTGCCGCCCCTGGGATCCGCCACGGGTGCGGATCGGGCGGCCGCGTGGCCGATATGTCGCTCGCAGGTACCCATAGTGCTTTTAGTGTACCGACAGGCGGGCCCAAAAAGCGGGCCACATGTCCCAAAATCCGCCGACGGCAAAGGGTGTCCCCAGCGACTAGTCGTTTAAGAACGTCCCCAATGACTAAGACAAAACGAGCGAGGATTTTTGGACGCCCAAATGGCGAGAGTGGATAATCTCCCACTTTGAGCCCACAAACAGGCTAAAAACGGGAGATTATCCACTCTCATTCTGCGGGCACTCATTTAAGTACGTCCCCAATGAGTGCTTTCACTTCTTTTAACAAAACGCCCGGCGGGCATTAACTGCTCGCCGGGCGTTTTGGTTAGGAAACTCTGAAGTTGAGTGTCTCGGCTTCCTTAGGACAGATCCTCACCATTCGTTTCAATGACATGCTTGTACCAGTCGAAGCTCTTCTTTTTGGAACGCTTGAGGGTGCCGTTGCCCGCATCATCGCGGTCGACATAGATAAAGCCGTAGCGCTTGGACATCTCGCCCGTGCCGGCAGACACCAGGTCGATTGGGCCCCAGGTGGTGTAGCCCAGCAGGTCAACGCCGTCCTCGGTCACCGCATCGCGCATCGCGGCGATATGCTGGCGCAGGTAGTCGATACGGTAGTCGTCGTTGATGGAGCCATCCTCCTCGACAACATCCTTGGCGCCCAGACCGTTCTCGACCACAAACAGCGGCTTCTGATAACGGTCGTACAGGTCGTTGAGGGTGATGCGGAAGCCCAGCGGATCGATGGCCCAGCCCCACTGGCTCTCCTGCAGGTAGGGGTTCTTGGCGCCGGCGAAGGCGTTGCCCTGGGTGCGCTCGACATCGGGGTTATCGGCACCGGCGGAGCAACGGGTGCTGTAATAGCTAAAGCTGATGAAGTCGACGGTGTTGGCGGCCAGGATCTCGCGGTCCTCATCCGTCATGCCCACATCGATGCCCAGACGCTCGAGCTTCTTGACGGCATAGGCCGGGTAGTAGCCGCGGCTCTGAACGTCGACGAAGAAATAGTTGCTCTGGTTGTCAATCTGCGCCTGGCGCACATCGCCCGGACGGCAGCTGTAGGGGTAGTAGCTACCTGCGGCAAGCATGCAACCGATCTTGACCTCAGGGTCGATCTCGTGAGCGATCTTGGTTGCCCAAGCGCTGGCGACGAGCTCGTTGTGGGCGGCCAGGTACTCGACGGCCTCCTTGTTCTCGCCCTCCTCAAAGACCAGACCGGCACCCATAAACGGCAGGTGCAGGATCATATTGATCTCGTTGAAGGTAAGCCAGTACTTTACCAGGCCCTTGTAGCGGGTGAAGATCGTGGTCGCGAGGTTCTTGTAGAAGTCGATGAGCTTGCGGTTGCGCCAGCCGCCGTACTCCTTGATGAGGTGAATCGGGCAGTCGAAGTGCGTGATGGTCACGAGCGGCTCAATGCCGTGCGCCTGACACTCGCGGAACACGTCCTCGTAGAAGGCCAGGCCGGCCTCGTTGGGCTCAGTCTCGTCGCCGTTGGGGAAGATGCGGGTCCAGGCCAGGCTCATGCGGAAGGTCTTAAAGCCCATCTCGGCAAAGAGGGCGATGTCCTCCTTGTAGTGGTGATAGAAATCGATGCCGGTCTGCGCGGGGTAGTAATAGCCGTCCTCGAAGTCGAGCATCTTGCGCTGGCCGGAGACCACCGCATAGCGCTCAGGGCCGTGCGGCGCCACGTCCACGTTGGCCAGGCCGCGGCCATCCACGTCGTAAGCGCCCTCGCACTGGTTGGCAGCCGTTGCGCCGCCCCACAGGAAGTCTTTACGGAAAGCCATGCATCGATCCTTTCACACGCTGTTTGTCGTGGTTTCAGTATCCCCGTAAGCAGCGCGCTACTCAACGGCAACGACGCAGGCCGACACTTCTTTTCGCACACGGCGGCCCGGCAGCCGCCCCTGCCTGACACTTTCTGATACCGCCGCCCCAAACTACCACAAAGGGGACAGGCACCTTTGTGGTGGTTTGGGGCGGTTTGTCTCGATCTGTAACAGGTAGGCAGCCAAAACCGGGCTTGGTGTTACAGATCGAGATTTTCGGGCAGCCCCCCCGCAGTTTGTCTAAATCTGTAACAGGTAGAGACGATTTAGCCCGCTAGATGTTACAAATCGAGACGGAAGATGCTAGTCACAGGCGATGTCGAGGTTCTTGCCGACGAGGCCCACGTAGCCGCCCTCGGCAGCCTTGGGACTATCTGCGTGGCAGAGAACCCACTTGTCGGCCTTCCAGTAGCAGTAGCTGTCACCGGCGGCAGGCATGTCGGCTGCGGCCTCGGGGCGCGGGCCATTGGTGCCCGCCGGCAGCGCCACCATCACCTGGAAGCCGCCGTCGTCGACCATGCAGGGCGTGTAGTGGAGCGTGGTGTTGAAGACTTCGACGACCGTACCCGCCGGCACGCGGAACGCCTTGACGCACGCGGTGTCGAGCTTGCCGTCCTCGATCTCCCAGCGATGCGCCACGAGCAGGATAAAGTCGCGAGCGCCCAGGTTAAACTCGCTGGCGCGGTGATACTCCAGGCAGTTGAGCTGCGTGTTGTGGCCGTTGCACCAGCCGAGCTGGAAGGGGCGGCCGCCAAACATGAGAAAGCCCAGTTTATCGGCACCCTTGACGCTCTCGAGCTCCGGCGCGCTTGCTACGTACTTGCTGCCTTCGGGGATGGGCGTGGCAGAGAGCGCCTCGAGCACGAGCAACGTGAGCTCGGACGGAACGTCATCCCAAACGTTGCCATAGGATTTGAACTCGGGATCGTTGACAGAATAGATGTGCATGTTCGCTCCTGTTCGTAAATGTGACTATACGAACATTCTAGAACAAACATGAGCGATTTTGAACGCTCGTCCCGACCACTCAACAAAAAGGCGCCCCCGCATAAGCGAAGGCGCCCAATGCGCGCGCTTTGGGCGATAAAGCCCTTACGCCTGCTGGTAGTGCAGGTGCTTCTCGTCGATATTGGCCAGGTCGCGGTCGAGATAGCGGCGCGCGAGCCAGTTTGCCATGGGGAGGTTCTGGTCCAGATAGTTACCGCACTCCTCGGGAGCGGCGCCGGGGATATCGCCCTCAAAACCAGCAACAAACTCGAACAGCTCGCGCACGAGCGGCAAGATCTCCTCGCTCGTCAGCTCACCAAAGACAACCAGGTAAAAGCCCGTGCGGCAGCCCATGGGGCCAAAGTAGACAATGCGGCTCGACCACTCGGCATGATTGCGGAGGAACGTGGCACCCAGATGCTCGATGGTGTGGCACTCCGCCGTGTTCATAACTGGCTCCTTGTTGGGCGTGGTCAGGCGCAGGTCAAAGGTGGTGACGGCGGCACCGGTCGCCGGATCGCGGTCGATGCGGCTCACATACACGCCGGGCTCAAGCAGCAGATGATCAACGGAAAAACTCGCGATGCGCTCCATGGCAGATCCTCTCGGTAGTCAATTTAGGACGGGGCTCTTTTAGCTGGTTCGAATGATCGCACCAATCATACCAGTCAAAAAAGCCCCATCCCAAATGAGCTGCCCGGGAATAGCCTGCGGGCGCCGCGCAGCCGCCTAGGCAGTGTAGGCGATGGTCGCGTCGACGGCGTGACGCCAGCCGGCGATCTTTTTGGCTCGCTCGTCGGCAGGCATGGCAGGCTCCACGATGCCGCGGGCGCCGTAGACGTCAACGACATCGCGCGTGTACATGCCCAGTGCAATGCCGCAGGCCCAAGCCGCACCCAGACCGCTCATCTCGTCGTTGCTCGCAATGCGGATGGGCGAGCCGACCAGGTCGCTCTCAAACTGCATCAGGTACGCGTCGCGCGTGGGACCGCCGTCAACACGAAGCTCGGCCAGTGCCGCGCCCGAATCCTCGACCATCGCATCGATCACGTCGAAGATCTGATAGGCGATCGACTCGTCGGCGGCCTTTACGAACTCCGCACGGCCCGTGGTGCGCGTCATGCCAAAGACGCAGCCCTCGGCATCGCTCGCCCAGTGCGGCGCGCCCAGGCCCGTGAACGCCGGCACAAAGTAGACGCGGCTCGCCGGATTGGCGGCGTAGCACAGGTCGGTAACTTCCTCGGGGTTATTGATGAGCTCCAGGTCGTCGCGCAGCCACGTCTTGACGGCGCCGGCGTAGCTCACGTTGCCCTCGAGAACATACTCGGTCACACCGTCCATACGCCACGCAAGCGAGCTCGAAAGCCCGTGCGAGCTGGCGACGAACTCGTCGCCGACGTTCATCATGACCGAGCTGCCGGTGCCATAGGTCGCCTTTGCCATGCCACGGCTATGGCAGCCCTGGGCAAACAAGGCGGCATGGCTGTCGCCGAGCACGCCGTGAATGGGCACGGGCGCCGGCAAAAAGCCGCCCAGGTTCGTCATGCCGAACAGGCCATCGGAATCGGTCACCTGCGGCAGGCAAGCCGAATCGACGCCAAAGGCCTCGCACACCGGCTCGCTCCAGCAGCCACGGCGCAGGTCAAAGAGCTGCGTGCGGCTGGCATTGGACCAGTCGCAGCGAAACTCCGCGCCGCCCGTGAGCGTCCAGACCACCCAGGCATCGATGGTGCCCAGGCACAGCTCGCCCGCCGCAGCGGCCTCGGCAGCCGCGGGAACGTTCGCGAGGATCCAGGCCATCTTGCCCGCCGGGTAGTAGGGCGAGAGCACCAGACCCGTCGTGTCGCGCACCAGCTCGGCCACGCCTTCGCGCGCAGCAAGCTCGTCGCACAGCTCGCGGGCGCGGGCGCACTGCCACACCACGGCGTCGCACAGCGGCTCGCCCGTCGTGCGCTTCCAGGCAACGGTAGTCTCGCGCTGGCTGGAGATGCCGATGCCGGCGACGTCGGCCGGATCGACCCCGGTCTCCTCCACCACGGCGCGCGCCACGGCCAGCACGTTAGCGGCGATCTCGGCTGGATCATGGCTCACCCAGCCGGCCTCGTTGACAATCTGGCGATGCGGGCGATCGGCACGATGAATCAAATGGCCGCCCTCGTCCACCAGCAGCGCCTTGGTGCCCTGCGTGGATTGATCGATTCCGATGATGTAGCGGCCCATGGCCACCCCTTTCAAAACGAATGTGACAAAGGGGCGGTCCCTTTGTCACATTCCAGTTACTCTGCGGGCAAGAACTCGGCGACCGTCTTGGCGATTCCGGCACCCGTCAGGCCGTAGTGCGCAAAGACCTCGGGGCTCGTGCCGGTGATGACCGGCGCATCGGGCAGGGAGAGGCACTTGACCGGACGCGGGCAGTGCTCGCCAACGACCTGCGCGACCATGGAACCCAGGCCACCGAAGGGGCTGTGCTCCTCGACGGTCACGACGGCGCGCGTGGCACCGGCGGCCTCGATCACGGCCTCGGCATCGAGCGGCTTGACGCAGTACATATCGAGCACCGTCGCCGAGATACCCTGTTCGGCCAGCAGATCGGCGGCGTCCACGGCATGGCGGACCATCTCGCCGGTGGCGACGATCGTCACATCGGTGCCGCGACGCACCCAGGTGGCGCGGTCCATCTGGAACGGGCACTCGTCCTCGGTGTACACGTCCTCCACCGGGTTGCGGCCCACACGGATGTAGGCCGGCTTGTTGTCGGCGACCAGGGCACGCACGAGCTCGGCGGTCTGGAAGCGATCGCTCGGCAGATACACGCGCATGTTGGGAATCGCGCTCATGGCGGCGATATCCTGTGCGGAGTGATGGCTCATGCCCAAGGCGCCATAGGACACGCCGCCCGAGATGCCGATGAGCTTGACGTTGGTGTTGGAGTACGAAACGTCGACCTTGCACTGCTCATACGAGCGCGTGGTCACAAAGGACGCCGGCGAGGCGGCCCAGGCCTTCTTGCCGCACGAGGCCATACCGGCGGCGATGCTCACCAGGTCCTGCTCGGCGATGCCGACCTCAATAGACTGCTGGGGATACTGATCGAAGAACGGCGTGAGCGATGCAGAGCCGCGGGAGTCGGAGCACAGGACGACGATGTCTTTATCGGTTGCGGCGGCCTCGAGCAGCGTGTCGCAGATAGCCTTGCGGTTGGCGATCTTGTTAGCCATTGATGGCCTCCTTATGGGCAGCGAAATCGGCGATGATCTGGGCATATTCCTCGTCGTTGGGCAGGTGATGATGCCAGGCGGCCTTGTCCTCCATAACCGGCGAGCCGTAGCCCTTCACCGTGTTGAGGATAATGACCGTGGGCTTACCCTTGGTCTCGGTGGCCAGCGTCAGCGCGGCGTCGATGGCCTGGACGTCGTTGCCCGGAATGGACAGCACGTTCCAACCGAAGGCGGCCCAGCGCTCCTCCTGCGAGTCCTGCTTCATGACGTCCTCGGTGCTGCCGCTGATCTGCAGGCGGTTGCGGTCCACGAGCGCGCACAGGTTATCGAGCTGGTAGTTGCCGCCGCTCATGGCGCCCTCCCAGACCGAGCCCTCGGCAAGCTCGCCGTCGCCCATGATGGTGTAGACGCGGTAGTCGCGGCCGTCCATCTTGCCGGCAAGCGCCATGCCCACAGTCACGGGCAGACCGTGACCCAACGAGCCCGAGTTCATCTCGATGCCCTTGAGCTTGTTGTTGGGGTGACCGATGTAGGGGCTGCCGAACTTGGAGAAGCGGGCCTTGACGTCATCGAGGTCAAGATAGCCCTCGTGGCAGAGCACCGCATAGTAGGCCTCCATGGCGTGGCCCTTAGAGAGTACGAAGCGATCGCGGTTGGGATCGTCGACGGTCTCGGGAGAAATGTTGAGGTGGTTGGCATAGAGCGTCATGAGGGCGTCGATCACCGACATGTCGCCACCGATGTGGCCGCCGGCGCCAGCCATGATGATATCGACGCAATCGCGTCGAAGGTCCCAACGCAGGGACTCAAGCTCTTCGATAGTTGCCATTTCTACTCTCCTCGCAGGTAAGCTTTGACGTCTTCTTCGATGGGGTCGTACAGGTCGGGGACAATGCCGATGTACTTGCACGCCTCGTAGAGCACCGGCACCACGTTGGCGTGAATGGCGACGCAATGGTGGATGTAGGGACCCTCGACGATCTTGGCCTCGAGGCGCTTGAGGTTGTCGACCTCGACCCACAGGTAGGTGCCCATGCCGGCCGGGCCGTCGATGCCGCGGGCGTTGCCCAGCAGCAGCGAGTACTCGCCGTTGTCGCCGTCAAAGCGGGCAAGGGTGAGGTCGCCGTGCTTGGCCTCGGCCGTCAGCGCGCCGGGGTGATCGAAGGCCAGCGGATAGGTGAGCTTGGGCTTGACGGCCGCGCAGCTGCAGGGCCAGGGGCCGCAGTGCTGCAGCAGCTCGCCGTTCTCGTTATCGGGATGACGCACGGTCCAGTCGGCGAACATGCCGCGGTGACGGCCCAGGTCGGCGGCCTCGACCATCAGCGCGGTGATAGCGCCATGGATGTCGGTCTCGCAGACGATGGGGATGCCCATCTCGTTGAGGATTGCGTTGGCGGCGCAGGGCATAATGCCCAACTCGTCCTGCAGGGCGTTCCAGCACTGGATGGCGCCGGCGTTGCAGCCGTACTTCTCGACCAGGCGCTTCATGGCAATGGCGAGTCCTGCGACCGCAGGAACCTTGTCCTCGGGGATGCAGATCTCAAAGCTGTCACCAATGTGGGCGAGCATGGTTGCCATGGCCTGCTCGTCAGCCTGGGCGTCGCGCACGGCCTGGACAAGCTCGGTCATGGGGATGGGCGAAAGCTGGATGTTGAACTTCTCGAGCAGCTCGCCCTCGTTGCACATGGTCGACCAGAAATCGAACGGACGGGTGGCCATCTGCAGGATGCGGGTGTGCTTGAAAGTCTTGACCACGTTGCACACGGCCAAAAAGTCCCAGACACCGCGCTCGAACTCGGGATCGGTCAGACGGCAGTTGGTCATGTAGGTGAAGGGAACCTGGAAGCGACGCAGGACCTTGCCGGTGGCGAACAGGCCGCACTGGCTATCGCGCAGACGGGTGCCGTCGGGCTCGGGGCGCTCGTCGCGCGGACCCCACAGCAGCACGGGCAAGCCGAGCTCGCGGGCAAGGCGGGCGCAGACATACTCGGTACCAAAGTTGGCGTGGCAGAGCATGATGCCGTCGACGCCCTCGGCGCGGAACTTCTCGACGATAGGCGCGATATGGCTGTCGTCGAACAGCAGGCCCTCGTCGTTGATGTCGTCGATATCCACAATCTCGACGCCGATCTCGCGCAGGCGATCAGCCGTAAGGCCGCGATACTTGATCGCGTCCGGCGCGCTAAAGATGCTACGGCGCGTGGGCACAAAACCGAGCTTGATCTTATCCATGTACGTCCTCCCCTAGTCACATGTTCAGTAAACAGACGCATGTTTCGTTTTGTTCTGTTTACTAAATGTTTTACTCTTTTGTTTAGAAGTTTAGCGCGAAATACCCGTAAGCGGTAGAGAAATCAGCCTAAACGGTATGTAAACAAACTGAACATACAAGGGAAACAAAAAGAGGACCCCGAAGGATCCTCTCTTGGTAGCGTTATGTTTACCGCCCTGGCGCGCTTTGACACGCCGCAGACGATGCCGTCTCCGCCTAGATTTCGCGCACGCTCTGGCGCTCGACAAAATAGGTCGACACAGCCGTTTTGCAGGTATAGCTCTTGGGATTGCGGATGTTGCCCACCAGGCGGCGCACCGCGATCTCACCCACCTCGTGCTTGGGAACGTGAACCGTGGTGAGCGGCGGGTTGGAGAAAGCGCCCAACGACAGGTCGTCAAAGCCGATGATCGAGACATCATCGGGCACGCGAATGCCGTGCTCGTTGAGCGCGCGCATGGCACCCACGGCGAGCACGTCGTTCTCGGCAAAGAAAGCCGTCGGCAGGTCGTCGTGCGAGACGCCGTCGAGCCACGCGCCCATATCGCGATAAGCACCCTCAAGCGTGGTGCCCAGCGTGACACGCCATGCTGGGTTGGCCTCGAGGTCCGCATCCTCAAGCGCTTGACGATAGCCGCGCTCGCGATCCTTAAAGTTGCGGATGCGAAGGTCGCCCGCCAGATAGCCGATTTGCTTGTGACCCTTCTCGATAAGGTAGTCCACGGCACGCAGCACCGAATCGGTATTGGCAATGACCACGGCATCGAAGTACTGGCGGTCGCTCCAGCCATCGAGCACAATCAGGTGGGCGGCAGCGTTGGCAAACAGGGCGTAGTCTTCCTCGCCCAGTTCGGTACCCATCAGCACGATGGCGGCGGACGGGTCGGCGATCAGGCCCTCGACCTGCGGACGCACGGCGTCCAGGTCGCTAAAGTCGAGCGAGACAAAGCTCGTGCTCATGCCGTGGCGACGCGCCTGGCGCTCCACGCCCTCAATAACCGCGGGATGGAAGGTGCTCTCGTCCAGGATGGCGCCCGTCTTGCGCGCGAGCACAAACTGGATGCTCTCGAGTTGCGTCGACTGCTGATAGCCGAGCGACTGCGCGCACTCCAGGATGACCTTGGCGGTCTCCTCGCTCACGCTGCGCTTGCGGTTGAGCGCGTTGGACACGGTCGCAGGCGAAAAACCGGTAATGCGGCTGATCTCGCGAACACTTGCTTTAGCCATTGTTCCCCCTAGCAACGGCCGCTGTCGAGCATCGTGGCCTGACCGCCCCGTGACTCGACAACTAAACGACCGCAAATTCAATCTAAACAGAATAGTAAATGTTTAATAGCTAGTTTAGCTTGTTGTCAAGCGAAGCGACGCGACTATTCCCCCAACGGGCGTATTTACTCGGTAGCTAAAAAAGCCCCGTCCCAAATTGAACTGCCTCCCATTTCTTGGACATGAGAAATGGGAGGCTTTCTTTATGCGCGT
>UQPT01000034.1:0-20571 GCA_900543045.1 uncultured Collinsella sp. | reverse complement strand
CCATCTTCCACGTGCTTGTTAGGCACGCCCCCTACTGGACCTACGACTGCACCGGATCCGGCGCGGTCAAGTCCTGGGCGGACATCGCCCGCACCGTCTTCGGGGCCGCCAACGGCAACGGCGACAGGGTCGTTCCGGTCAGCACCGCCGACAACTACGCGAGCGCCGCCGGCCCCGTCGCCCCGCGCCCGGTCCACTCCGCCCTCGACCTTTCCAGGCTCGAGTCGGTCGGGTTCCACATGCCCGACTGGGAGGAGCGCCTCGTCGCTTACATGCGGCGTTCTTCTTTGTTAGCGGCTTACAGCTCTCCTAACTATTATTAAGGTGGTGATTGAATGTCGAAACCAACTGTCGGCGTAGTTATATTGAACTACAACTCGCATGATTTGACTCTTGCGCTTGCAAAGCGTACTGCTAGCTTGCCGAGCGTCGATTTTGTTTGCGTTGTCGACAATGCGTCGGGCGACCATTTCGATGGAGAGTTTTCGGAATCGAACATCCATTACATAAAGAGCCGAGAGAACGGTGGCTACTCCGCCGGGAACAACATTGGCCTCCGTTGGCTCGTTGAAGAGCGCTGCTGCGAATATGTCTTTATCGCAAATCCGGATGTGGAGTTCGGAGACGATGCGATTTCGGCCGTCTCCGAGGTTCTCCACAGCGACCCATGCGTAGCCGTCGCTGCCACGCGGCGCTTCGGCCATGACGGGGCACGAGTCATGCAGTGGTACGACCTGCCGAGCCTTCAGGACGCGATTGGCTTTTGCTTCGCCGTATCGCGGAGACGCGCCGAACGACGCAGACTGGCTGCCCAGAACGATAAAGTCGCTGGTGAGGGGTTCGTCTATGTTGACGCCGTCCCCGGCGCTTTCCTCGGGATGCGCTCAAGCTTCCTCGTCGACAATGGGTACCTCGATGAGAGTACATTTCTCTATGGCGAGGAACGCATCCTCGGCAAGCAGGTCGAACTAGCGGGCCTCAGGGAGGCCGTTGTCTGCGATGCGACATACGTGCACGATCACGCTCGTGGGCGTTTCTCGAGTGTCGACACCTTCGAGAGAGACCATCGCTCAATCGTTCTCTATTTCGAGAGGTTCCGGCTTGCTGGGCCGGTTGGGCTTGCGCTTCTCCGCCTCTGCACGGCCCTCGGCAGCGCGGAGTACAGGATTGCCTGCAGCATACATGGTTTTCTCAATCGGGATCCCGCCGCAAAGGAACCGTGTGGTGGGGCTGCATGATTGCCGTGTGCCGAAACATGACGAGCAGTTCTCGGATTATTACCGAGGTGGTCGCATATGACGTGCTCCGCCAACGGAATCGTGATCCTGAACTACAAATCGCACTACTTGACGCTTGCTCTCGCGGAGCGTGCGGCGACGTTCCCGAACGTGGATTACGTCTGCGTGGTGGACGATGCTGCTTCGGACGACTTCGCTGGGGATTTCTCCAGCCCGAAGATTCACTACATCAAGAGTTAGGTGAACGGCGGGTATTTGGCGGGCATCAACATAGGTTCGCTGGCTCATCGAGGAGAAGGGCTGCGACTACGTTTACATCGCCAACCCGGATGCGATTTTTGGGACGATCCCATTGCGGCCATAGTCGGCCTTTTCGACTCAGACCCTACTGCGGGTATAGCCTCCGCGAGGAGGAGTGGCCATGCCGGGGCCAGCATTCACTGGGCTTCGACTTCCCGACCTTCGGCAGCGCACTGAGGTCCTGCTTCTCCCTCACGAGGAAGAGGCCAGAAGCCGAGCGGCGGGACCGTCAAAACGCTCGGGGCGAGGACGGGGCAGCCGAGCTCTGGGGCGTGCGGTGCGCCTTGATGGGCGACCCGCAATCCCGAGACCTTACAAGGATCACCCCTGCGTCGAGACCTTCGACGCCAAAACGAATGAGATAATCCGCGCGATTGAGGTGGAATAATTTGCCAGCTACCGTAAGCATAGTAGTTCCCGTCTACAACGTCGGCAGCTACGTTGACTACTGCGTCCGCAGCGTCCTCAGCCAGACCCTCCCTGACTGGGAGATGGTCCTCGTCAACGATGGATCGAGCGACGACTCCGGAGAGCGATGCCGAAGATGGGCTGAGGCGGATGCGCGCATCTCTCTTGTCAATCAGGAGAACGCGGGCGTCTCCGTCGCCCGGAACAACGGGCTCGCCAGCTCGACTGGTCCTTATGTCATGTTCGTTGACCCCGACGACTGGCTTGAGCCCGATTCGCTCGAGACCCTTCTCTCGGGTATGGGGGACGGCGTCGAGATTTGCGTTGGTGACTGCCTCCTGGAAAAACACGGGCATACCAAACTGATTCCCATGATCAACTGCGATCAGCGCGACTTCGACAGCAACGATAGGCAACGCCTCATGGCGCTCGCCCTCAACGGCAGGGGCTTCGAGTCCGCTAACGACGTTATCCTCGGGTCGCCTTGGGGCAAGCTGTACCTTCGGTCCTTCCTCGACGAAAACGGGCTGCGTTTCAAGCCCGGGCTCAAGAAGGAGCAGGACGTTCTCTTCAACCTCAACGCCATCTCCCGCGTAAATCACCTGCGGAGGGTCCCGAGGGCCGTCTACCACTATCGGGTCAACGAGGGCTCTGTCTGCAACAGGTACCTCCCCGACTTCGACTCTATAACCGACGACATCCTCTCGTCAATAAGGGACCTCATCGACGAGAACGGATACTCGTGGTTCGAGGGAGAATTCGACTTCAAGGTAGTCAAGATGTACGCGAAGTGCCTGAAGAGGCAGTACCTCCATCCCGAAAGCCCTCTCACAAGTCAGCAACGCGTGGAGGCCGCTCGTCGCCTCGCTGGCGCCCCCTTCTATGCCCCCACGTTCGAACGGATGGAGCTGAAGGGCATGCCCCTATCTGTTGTCGGGCTCGTGACGCTCGTACGCATTCGGGCCTTCGGGGCCATCACCCTCATTCTCGGCAGAATGGATATCTGATATGGCTGACAGGATAAACGTCCTATGGGTCTCGAAGACGGCCCCGTATGACAACGTCCCACATGCGGGCGGCAAGGTGCACAACTATTACCTCAAGGCGCTGCACGCCGACCCTCGCTTCGACGTAAGGCTGGTCACGTTCGCCGACTCCTTGTTCTATCGGGAGGCGAATGACGATCTCTCCGGCTACGGGATCGAGCACGAGATAATCGAGCATAAGACCGAGGGCCTCGCTCATGCCCTCTGGGCCGGACTGAACATGGAGACCAGACTGAACCCTTGGAACCGCTACGGAGGTTTGACGTATAACTTCGAGGCGTTTAAAGCGCTCTCCGCGATCAGGGCCATCGCTGGCTCTGGCTATGCGCCCGACATCGTCATCCTGCAGTGGACCCAGATGGGTCTGCTCGTCGACAAGGTGAGAGCGATCTTCCCGGGGGCTAGGTTCGTCCTCATTGAAGAGGATGTCGCCTACCAGGGCGCCGAACGCGCCGCCGATATATCTGGGAGTTCGTTTTTGCGAGGAAGAGCCGCGACTCTAAAGAAGGCCGAGCTCGCCGCACTTGGTGACGCGGATCTCGTCATCCTCAACAACCGCAAGGACCTTGCACTCGTGCGCGGCGAAGGTGTCAAGACCGATTTCTGGGTTTGGTGCCCCTATTACCAGTCGCTTCTGGGAAGCGAGCGAGCATATGACGGTCGGAGGGAGATTGTGTTCTACGGTGCCATGCGCAGGCGCGAGAACTGGTCTGCCGCGCTCTGGTTCCTCGACGAGGTCTTCCCCAGCCTCGAGGGCGATGGCTACCGTTTCACCGTCGTTGGTGCCAACCCTCCTGAGCAGCTAACCTCTCGTGTGCGCGAGGGCGTGACCTTCACCGGTTTTGTTGACTCTGTCGAGCCCTATTTTGCCCGTGCGCTTTGCCTTGTTGCTCCGCTGAGCATGGGCGCCGGCATCAAGGTCAAGGTTCTCGAGGCGATGTCCGCAGGGCTTCCCGTCCTCACGAACGACATCGGGATCGAGGGCATTCCCGCCGAGAACGGCGTCAGCTACCTTCATTGCGAGGCGCCTTCGGACTATTCAAGCTCAATCACGGCGCTTGCCAATAACCCCGGCCTTCGCGACCGTGTCAGCTGCGCAGCGAGGGGCTTGATGCGCGGATCATTCTCCTTCGAAGCGGACGCTAAGGCCTTTCCTAACAGGGTCTTTGCTTTGGCGGTGGGCATATGATGTCTCGTTCCTTCTCCACAAGCAGTCTCATTAACACCAAGATCACCTTCGGAACGGTCCTGCTTGTTGTTTTTGGCTTCTCCTTCATGATGCCCGACATGTTCGCGACCTCATTGACTTATCAGACCGGAAATCTCGCGCTTGTGGCTACGGTTATCTATCTCGTAGCTCAGCGATACAAGCCCTCTCGTGTTGCCATTTGCTCCATAGCCTTCTACCTCTTTCTCGTGACGGCTAGCGCGCTTCACTCTTCGCCGGGCTTAGGCTTGAGCTTTGTCGTTTCGAGGGGCAGGACCGTTGTGTTTGTCTGCCTTGTCGACCTCATGCTGCGACGAGAAAAGAGGTCTACCCTCGGCCTACTCCTTTTCATGCTCTCCCTAGCGGTCTTTGCAGACTTCATCTCGCTCGTCTTGTTTCCCGACGGACTTTATTATGGCTTGAACACTACCGATGGGGTCGGCTACGAACACTATTATTCTGAATGGGTTCTTGGCAACAAAAACAACCGCATGTACTGGTACATGGCCCTCGTTACCGTGGCTTACTGGCGCCATAGGCTCTCTCCGAGCTTCTTTTCGCGTCTTGGGCTCGTCGCCCTGTGTGTCGTTTCCCTGATGGGTGCGGCAATTTCGGAGTCAAGCACCTCGATTGTCGCTCTTTCTATCATGTCATGTGGCGTCCTCATGGGAATCTGGCCGGAGCTCCTTCCTTTGCCCAGAGTCAACGGCTACGTCCTCGCCGGGGTCTACCTGGCTTTTGCCGTCGCGATTATTGTGGGGAACGTCGGGTTTCTCGGTGACTTTGTGCAACAGGCATTCGGGAAAGATTTAACGTTCACGGGCCGCACAGACGTTTGGACAAAAGCATTGGCGCTGATTGCCCGGCGGCCCTTGTCTGGCTGGGGCTACTATGACCCTGATTCGGCGTCGATTCTGTATGGCCGATGGGATTTCGCTAACGCGCACAACCAGATTCTGGAATCCCTTGTCGAGGGTGGCCTGCTTTTCCTGCTGATCTCGTCTGCCCCCATTGTCTGCATATTGCATTCCTCTAGAAAATGCCGATCTTCGAGAACCGGTGACTTCACCACTCTCGCGATACTGGCGCTTCTCGTAGATATGCTCCTGGAGCAAATACTTGGCATGAAAATCGTTTGGGTCCTACTCCTGCTCTTTGACAGCATGCTCATCGATGATGAGTTGAGCGCCGAGGGGGCAATTGAAGCCGTCCCTGATCTTCCCTTGCGTCGCCCAGCATCTCCTTTGCGGAATGGACACATGGCGTTAGGAGGTAGCCATGCAGACTGGAAATAGCCCCTCGCGCGCACATCGGCTGGTTGTCACCATGTTGACGACAGGTGTTGCTACGCTTTTGGCCTTCGCAATCAATTTCCTACTGACACCCTACATTACCGAGAGGCTCGGCGTCGAGGCATACGGGTTCATAACGCTCGCGAACACGTTTGTGAGCTATGCGATGATTGCCATGACTGCGCTCAACTCATTCTCCACCCGTTTCATTGCCGTCGAGTACCAGAGGGGTGACAAGAAGGCCGCAAGCACTTATTTTACTTCGCTATTCTTTGCTAATGCGGCAGTTAGCCTTGTTATCTTCCTCTGTATGCTGCCGGTCATAGCGAACATTGATGGCGTACTTGATGTCCCTGCCAGACTTGTCTCCGACGTTCAGTACTTATTCGTGCTCGTGTTCGTCAACTTCCTTGTAACAAACGGTTCAAACTCCTTCTCCTCAGCGGCCTACACGAAGAATAGATTGGATATTTACGGCTTGTTCCAGGTCGCCTCGTACGTTGTCGAGGCCGCCATCCTCGTCGCTCTTTATGCTGTTTTCGATGCTCACGCCTACTACTATGGGCTTGGACTGCTGGCTGCCGGTCTCGTTCTCTTCGCCGGCAATATGTGCATATATAGGCGGCTGACTCCTGACATAAAGCTTCGTCCAAGCCTATTTTCGTTAGGCGCAATGAAGACCCTGTTCGTGAACGGGATCTGGAACTCGATTAACAATTTAGGAAATGTGCTTATCAGTGGGATTGACCTTCTGCTTGCGAATGTGCTTCTAAGCGCGGTCGCGATGGGCCAACTCTCGCTATCGCGGACTTTCAGCAGTGTCTTCAGCAGGCTCTACCAGCTTGTCTCCCAGGCTTTCCAGCCATTGTTCTTGGAGAGCTACTCCTCAGACAACAGAGAAGCTCTCCTGTCTCGGCTTAAGCTATCAAGCAAGATGTCGGGCTATTTTGCCAGCTTGATCTTCGCTGGGTTTTTTGCTCTCGGTATTCCCTTTTTCGAGCTTTGGATCCCGGGTCAAGACATCTCACTTGTCTACAGCCTCACGATGATCGGTATTGTGGGTTCCTTCTTCGAGGGTTTAGTCAACCCCCTCTACTACATCTATACGCTGACGCTGAAAAACAAGGTTCCTACCGCCATTACCGTTATCGGCGGGGTGGTAAGTGTCATCGGAACAGTTGTACTCCTCGAGTTTACGGATTTGGGTGTCTACGGCTGCGCGATAACCACGACGGCAGTCACCAGCTTGATCGCTATCGTTACGAATCCACTTTACATGACTCATGTTCTCGGGATTTCGCACATGACTTTTTATCCCACTTTCGCTAGGAGTTTTCTCGCTTGTGTCCTCATGAGTTTCGCATTCTCTGCCGTTTCCTGTCTTGCAGTACCAGTGAATTGGGCGTCTTTTATTCTGTGCGTCCTTTTGTGTGGAGTTCTAAGTGCTCCTATTTACATTCTGGCTGCCCTCAATCGCAACGAAAGGTATTCGGTCGCTTTGATGTTGAGGAAAAAATATTCGGAACGAAATTCTTGAACGCTTTAATTCAAATAATGAGAGGGAAATTGAAAGATGAAATCAAACATCTGCAATTTTGATGATTGGGTTTCGAGTGTATCTGCGGGGGAGCGGGACGCTATCGAGGCCATGTCCGCCTCCGAGCGCAAGGACGCGTTCTACCGCGACCTAGCATTCGGCACTGGCGGCCTGCGCGGCAAGCTGGGCCTGGGGTCCAATCGCATTAACTCCTACACCGTGGGCAAGGCCACGCAGGGCCTCGCAGACTGGCTGAACGCGAACCTTGAGGGCCCGACGGTTGCCCTGTGCCGCGATACGCGCCACGGCAGCGAGGAGTTCGTGCGCCGCGCGGCGTCGGTGCTGGCGGCCAACGGAATCAAGACATACATGTACGAGCGCGTGGAGCCCACGCCCGCCCTCAGCTTCGCCGTGCGCGAGCTGGGGTGCTCTGCGGGCGTCAACATCACCGCGAGCCACAATCCGGCCGCCTACAACGGCTACAAGGTCTACGGCGCGGACGGTTGCCAGATCACGGTGGCGACGGCCGAGGCAATCCAGGCGGCCATTGACGCCGTGGACACGTTCGAAGACGTGAGGGCCATGCCCTACGACGAAGCCGTGGCAAGCGGCCTTGCGCTCACCATCGACGAGGCAGTCATCGAGAAGTTCGTCGACCTAGCGGCCGCCCAGGCGACCGGCGTGGACTGTTCGGGCCTGTGCGTCGTGTACACGCCGCTGCACGGCGTGGGCCTGGAGTGCGTCTCCGGGGCCCTCGCCAGGATCGGCGTGACCGACATCCGCGTGGTCGAGGAGCAGGCCGTGCAGGACGGGGCGTTCCCGACCTGCCCGTACCCCAACCCAGAGGTGCGCGAGGCGCTTGAGCTCGGCCTCGAGCTCTGCGAGGAGACGAAGGCTGACCTCCTCTTCGCCACCGACCCCGACTGCGACCGCCTGGGCATCGCCGTGCCCCACGGGGGCGAGTACGTGCTCCTCTCCGGCAACGAGGTGGGGCTGCTGCTGCTCGACATGCTGGCCGAGCGGGCCGCCGGGAGCGGCGAGGACCTCTCGCGCAGAGTCGCCGTGACCACCGTGGTCTCTGCCCCCATGGCCGACGACCTCGCCCGCGCGTACGGCTTGGAGCTGCGCCGCACGCTCACCGGCTTCAAGTTCGTCGGCGAGCAGATAGGCCTGCTCGAGTCCCAGGGCCGCGAGGCGGACTTCCTATTCGGCTTCGAGGAGTCCTACGGCTATCTCGCCGGCACCCACGCCCGCGACAAGGACGCCGTGGTGTCGTCCGTGCTTGTCTGCGAGCTCGCCGCCCACTGGAAGGCGAGGGGTCTGGACCTCTACGAGGCCATGCAGAGGCTCTACGCGGAGCACGGCTTCTGGGCGAGCGCGCTGCTCTCCAAGGCGTACGAGGGCCCGGAGGGCGCCGCGGACATGGCCGCCATCATGGCCGGCCTTCGCGCTAACCCGCCTGCGGAGCTCGCCGGCGTGCCCGTCGACCAATTCGTCGACTACGCCGTTGGCGTCGAGATGCCCGCCGTGAACCCCTCCGACCCGAAGCCCCAGCAGCTCCCTCGGGCCGACGTCCTGGAGCTGCTCCTGGCCGGCGGCTCCCGCGCGATCGTGCGGCCCTCCGGCACCGAGCCGAAGGTCAAGGCCTACGTGTTCGCCACGGAGGCGACGGTGGAGGGGGCCGACTCCCTTCTTGCATCCATATCAGCCGAAGTCGAGTCCATCCTAGGGGGAACGAAGTGATCCACCTGATACTACTCTCCGGCGGCTCGGGCACGCGCCTGTGGCCGCTCTCCAACTCCTCGCGCTCCAAGCAGTTCCTGAAGGTGCTGCGCGATTCGCAGGGCAACCACGTATCCATGGTGCAGCGCGTATTCTCGCAGATACGATCTGTGGACGCCGACTTGGACGTGACCATCGCCACCTGCGCGGATCAGGAGTTCTCCATCCGCTCGCAGGTCGAGGGCGACTACGCCCTGGTGCTCGAGCCCGAGCGGCGCGACACCGCACCGGCCATCATGCTCGCTTGCACCCACCTTGCCATGGAGCAGGGAGCCGATGCTGGCGACACCGTGATCGTGATGCCCATCGACTCCTACGCCGACCAGGCCTACTACGACGGGGTCGTGGGGCTCGACGATGCCGTCCAGTCTGGCTTCGCCGACCTGGTGCTCCTCGGCGTAGAACCCACCTACCCGAGCGTGAAGTACGGATACATCGTGCCGGGCGACACCGAGGGCAGCCCCCGCAGGGTGGTACGCTTCACCGAGAAACCTGACGGGGAGGCCGCCAAGGCGCTCATCGCCCAGGGCGCGCTCTGGAACTGCGGCGTCTTCGCGTTCAGGCTGGGCTACCTCACCGCCATCTCCGACGGCTACCTGAAGTCGGGCTCCTTCGACGAGTTCCGCTCGCGCTACGCGGAGCTGCCCAAGAACTCCTTCGACTACGAGGTTGTCGAGAAGGCCTCCTCAATCGGCGTCGTGCCCTATTCGGGCACCTGGAAGGACCTGGGCACCTGGAACACCCTCACCGAGGAGATGACCGACCGGGCGGCCGGGCGCGTCGTCGTGGACGGGGCCACGTGCTCAAACGTCCACGTGATCAACGAGACGGGCCTCCCCATGGTGGTGGCCGGACTTTCCGATGCAGTGGTCGTGGCCACGCACGATGGCATACTCGCATGCGGCAAGGAGGCCTCTGCCGGCATCAAGGGCCTCGTGGGCTCCGTCGCCGAGACCCGCCCCATGTACGAGCGCCGCCGCTGGGGCGAGTACCGCGTGCTCGACAGCTCCGCCTACCCTGGAGGCGCCAAGTCCCTCACCAAGGAGCTCGTCATCGCGAGCGGTAGGCAGATCTCCTACCAGCGCCACTCCTACCGCTCAGAGGCGTGGACGGTCGTGGCCGGCGAGGGCGAGGTCGTGCTCGACGGGCTCGTGCGGCAGGTACGCGCGGGCTGCGTTGTGAACATCGAGGTCGGCCACATGCACGCCGTGCGCGCCACGTCCTCCGACCTCCACATCATCGAGGTCCAGCACGGCGACGTGCTCACCGAGGAGGATATCGAGAGGTTCGGTGACTTCTGGAAGTAGAAGGACGTTTTCGATCGAAGCGCAATGAAACCAACGGATTTAGAGCTATATGGAGGCAATATGAAAATCTCAGTTGCAGGCACCGGGTACGTGGGCCTCTCACTGGCCGTGCTCTTGGCGCAGCACAACGAGGTGTGCGCGCTGGACATCGTCCCCGAGAAGGTCGAGAAGCTGCTCAACTACGAGTCGCCCATTCGCGACGCCGAGATCGAGCGGTTCCTGGCCGAGGCCAAGGCCGGGGAGCGGGATTTGAACCTGAGCGCAACAGCTGACGCGACCGAAGCGTATGCAGGCGCCGAATACGTCGTGGTCGCCACGCCCACCAACTACGACTCGGGCAGGAACTTCTTCGACACGAGCTCCGTGGAGGCCGCCATCGCCGCCGTTCGCTCGGTGAACCCGGACGCCTGGATCGTTATCAAGTCGACGATCCCGGTGGGCTACACCGCGGGCCTACGCGAGAAGTTGGGTGATAGCAAGATCTTCTTCAGCCCGGAGTTCCTGCGCGAGAGCAAGGCGCTCTACGACAACCTGCACCCCAGCCGTATCGTGGTGGGCGCGCCCAAGGACGATTCCGAGGCCGTGGCCGCCGCCGAGCGCTTCGCCGGCCTGCTCGCGCAGGGCGCCGACCCCGCCGAGCTGGAGCGCGTTAATGCCGACGGCACCGTGGGCATCCCGGAGCTCGTGCTGGGCACCACCGAGGCCGAGGCCGTCAAGCTGTTCGCCAACACCTACCTGGCGCTGCGCGTCGCCTACTTCAACGAGCTCGACACCTACTGCGAGGTCCGCGGCCTCAACACCCGCGACGTCATCGACGGCGTATGCCTGGAGCCGCGCATCGGCAACCACTACAACAACCCCAGCTTCGGCTACGGCGGCTACTGCCTGCCCAAGGACACCAAGCAGCTGCTTGCTAACTACAGGGACGTTCCCCAGAACCTGATCGAGGCCATCGTGGAGGCCAACCGCACCCGCAAGGACTTCGTCGCCGACGAGGTGCTGCAGATGGTGTGGGACCGCGTCTACGAGGGCAAGCCGAAGCCGGTCGTGGGCGTCTACCGCCTGACGATGAAGTCCAACTCCGACAACTTCCGCGCGAGCTCCATCCAGGGCGTCATGAAGCGCGTGAAGGCCAAGGGCGTGCCCGTGGTGGTCTACGAGCCCACGCTGGACGCGCCGGAGTTCTTCGGGTCCGAGGTCACGCACGACCTGGAGGCCTTCAAGGCCGGCTGCGACGTGATCGTCGCGAACCGCTGGAGCGACGAGCTCGCGGACGTGGCGGACAAGGTCTACACGAGGGATCTGTTTAAGCGGGACTAGTCGGGATATTTATTTCATTGCGTATTGATATAGGCCTCTTTGCCTCATACCCTTCATTGCTGTTAGGGCCATGATTTAGTTCGCATGGCGATGCAATGAATGTGCCCCTTATACGAATGAGACTATATAGAACTATTTGTTGTCGTAAACATCACGACTAAATAAGGTTCTATTAAGGAGGAAAGGAATGTTTGGAAAAGTTAGGAAAACCAGAAGCGATTGCACGGTTGACACCTACGAGAAGAAACACGACCTTCCCACTGGGACACTTAGGAACTCTGATGGGCGATAAGCCCTGAAGGATAAAACCCTTATAACCCTTCGAAAAGAAAATGGAAGCGACTATCGATAACTTCTGAAACTATTAGATTGGGGTACTGCAATGGGAACTGATGTCCTTGTTCTTGGCGATGATCAGAGCTATGCAGCAAGCATGGCCAATGACTACACCTTAAAGCCGTCGTCTGAGATGAGCGGTCGTGCAAGTTCGCGAGCGCATATTCAAGGAGTTGCTGCCGAAGTGCTTTCGAAGGAAAACGGGACTGGCAAGGTCTTTTCGATCTATGGGACCGGCGGGCTTGGGAAGACATTCCTCATGGAGGAGTTATACACAGACTTTACTCATAGGTTTACCCACAATACCGTCGTTACCAGGCATAGCTTTGAAGGAGAAGAGATAACCTCCGAAGAAAAGATTCTAAAAGAGCTCTCGGATCTTCTTGCATGCAACGGAGTACCAAGTCCAACCTTTAGGATGAATTACTACGCATGGAAAGCAAAAGCATCGAATTTTGCAGTGGCTAAAGCCGAGTTCTGCGCTGATTTTGAGCAGGCAAAAAATAAGGGAGTCGAGATTTCGACGATGTTGTCGGGTCTTGCTGCTCCCTTTATTGATCAATTTACCCGAGGCCTTGGTGGCTCTATCCTTAATGCTGCCATTGAGATTGGGGTTTATGCAGCCGATTCTATTAAAAGTGCCAAAGCGTGTAATGAATGGAAGAGCCTAACGGAAGAGAAAACCTCCAGTGATTTGAAAAGGTCATTGGCGGCTAGTCTTAAGTCTGATATCGAAGCGTGGACTGGTCGCAATGAACGGAAGCTTATCTTCTTTCTGGATACATTTGAGAAGCTGGGTTGGGTTGCTGGTGAATGGCGAATAGGTCGATACGATTGGGCAAAGACCATCTCGGAGGCAAAGGGGTCTCTCTGGATTGTCGCTGGGCGCTGCAGACTTGCATGGAAAAATGTGGTTCGTTTTCCTGTTCAGCTTGAGCCCATGAGCTCATCTGAAGCAGACGACCTGTTGGTGAAATACGGAGTCAGTGATTCCGAGCTGCGTAGCTTGGCTGTGGAGAAAGCCAGAGGAATACCCGTATACTTAATAATGCTTGCTGACATGATTAATAGATCGTCAGTCGCGGAGGCAAGGCGCGACCTTCTTTGCATTGTTGATTATGATAATCTCGTCGAAGTGTATTTACGGGGCCTCGATGCCTCCCTTAAGCCTGCCATCTATACCGCTGCTTTTATTGAGTACTGGGACTACGAATTTATGATGGCAGTGGGGGAATCCTTCATTGATCCTAATGCTATTGCTCAACTTGAAAATCTTTCCTTTGTATGGAAGCGGCAAGATAGCTTTGAAATGCATGAGGTTGTCGCAGATCTCATTCGTAGATCTGCTAAGGGCCCTGTCGTATTGAAGCTTTTCAAGGCGTGCGGAGATTTGCTCGGGCAGTTGGGCTCAGACGATAAAAGGACTGCCTATGCAAAGGATACTTATAGACTTCATGTGCTCAAGGCAAGGCAACTTCTTGCTGTAGAAGGTGTGGACGTTCTTGGATCCGAGGCAGCTTTTAATGCTCGCATGCAATATGCCGAGGCGGCATGGCACAACGGTCAAGTTGAGCAGGCATATGACCTTTATAAAGAAATTCAATGTTCTTACGCTCCTACAAGCCCTGCAGATGAACCTACCATTTATTTCTTGAGAGCAAAACTCAAGACTGCGGCTCTTAAAACTCAACTTTGGTTAACCAGAGGCGAAAGAACATGGCATGAACAAGCCATTTCGGATACCGTCGAGGTTCTAGATGACGTTAGGAAGTATTATCCGAGCGAACGACTCATTTATCTTTCGGCACTTAATGACCTTGGTATTTCCTGGAAACGATTCAAAGAGTTCGACAAGGCTTTCTACTATCAGAATCAAGTTGTGAGAGCGCTTAAGGATAAAAAAGCCAAGGAACTAGATGCCGATGAGGCTCGCTTTATTAACAACTACGGAGCAACATGCCAACAGTACGGTGCCAAGCTTAAACAAGAGGGCAATGTTTCCGAAGGGCAAGAGTACCTTAAAAGGGCTTTGAAGTATTATGACAAGGCCTACAAGGCGCGTAAGACTCTGTTTGGCACAAACAGTCTTCAGGCTTTAATTGTTCTTACCAACAAGGGCGTTGCTAACATGATGATGGGCAAGTATCCCGAGGCTGAGAACATGCTTGAAAAAGCCTATAGAGGCTTTAAAAGCGGTGGTTTCCCCACGGGAGATTCCTCTTATTTGAGAGCTAGATTTCAGCTGGCCAATGTTAGTTCTAACAAAGCAAGAGAGCTCAAGGATGCTGGCTTGATCGATGAGGCGCGCATCGAGGGGCGTAAAGCGCTTGAGTTGCACAAGAAGGTTTATAACGATAAGAAAGAATGCCTAACTGAATGGGCTGTTGATACGGGAAAATCGAGAGATGCGGTAAAGGCCGCTGAAAAGTTTTTGGCAGAGCTGTAGTGGGCGATCGTTGGCTGTTTGTTTGTATTGATTCGTGTTGGATCGTCTAACTGTAAAAGCCTTTAAAGGCCACTATTTACCGTTTATCGAGAAGAAGTTTATTGCTACGGCACGAGTGCTAAAATCAGCTCATCAATCTCTATATTAGGGGTGTAGCAATGTTTGATACCAAAATCGCTCTTGAGCAATTTAATGCGCTTTCTGATGTTGCAAGAAAGCGATTGAGTAGCGCCCTTGATTTAATAGAGCATGGTATTTCACCTAATACAGACGCCATTCATGATCTGAGCCTTTCTCTTTCAGATTTAAGATCAGCATATGAGAAAGCAAAAGGTGCTGCCATTCATTGCGCTAACGCTGACGGTGTGAATGATGCTGATGCAGCTTTTTGCTCATATATTGAATTAGTTGACGAAAATGAACGCCGACAATTAATTGCTGCATTACAACCAATTATTTCTTTACTTGAGAGGTTTGTTAGAGTTAAGTCTGACAAGGATGCCTTTATGGGAGATCTCGTCCCCATTCAAAGTGAGGCATCAGACTTGCTTGATAGTCTAAAAAACGACCCGTTGTCTTTAGATCAGGGTGAATTGGGTTTAACCGACAATATAATTAGGCCTAAACAACTCTTTATGGAAGCCCTGAACCATGAGGATATGGCGGATGATAGGGGAATCGAACTTTCTGAAGAACTTGCCGGCCTCTTTCCGCAGCGTATTATCTACGGTCTTATAGCAGGTGTTTACTATGAACCCTACAACCCGAATCCCATAAAACAGCCGGAGCCTCAGGCTGCAGTTTATCAGGCAAAGAGCGACCCTGTCTTGCCTGTTTCCGAAGTGAAGATTGAGGCCTTATCCTCTATTGAAGAAGATGGTGGATGCGCTGAAAAAGAATCGGCCCCTTTAGCGCCTCAAAGGCCTTCTCTTGGCAAGAAAAAACTCGGCATTAAGAAACTCCAGAGCGACGTATTGAATGCTGGATATGTTGCTAGATTTACATTCTCGCTGCTCGCGTCATGGCCTGGACTCACTTCAGGCCAGATTGCTCGAATTGCATCATCGTTTTACGAATGGGATACCGTTCCCGAAGCCGTTCAGACGATTATCGATCGTCTTGTCAAAAAGACTTATTTAGAATCAGTCGCGGTCAATGACAATACTCAATATTTCCTAACGGTCCCTGCTGCTGTACTTTGTAGCAAAGAAACCGTATATAACTACAAGAATGCTTGCCGAAAATCACCTTGGTTAATACCGATGCCGGAGAGCAGGATTTCAAACGGCATCAGAAATATAGACACGGCTGCTGAGCGCATCAAAGATATTAAGTCTAGGGACATTGTAGAGGTTTTGCGTTCATACGACCTTCTGATTGATTACTTATGCTATGTCGAAGATTCAAATTCGGGAGTGAACAAATCAAAACTGCTCGATAGCCTCTTTGGGAGTACTCCTTCTTCTGTTTTGGTCTATTTTAATGATCAGCTCATTAACTGCGTCCTCGCTCCCGAAGGCGAAAGACTTTCGTTGGAAGGCAACAACGTTCTGTCCAACGTTGCGCCAAAAGAAAACGTCGATAGCGCAAATATCGACCATTGGTTCGTTCTAAAGGATGGCTTATTAGAAGACGCTTTTGCGAAACTTGAATCCGCGGATGAAGAAGACGAAGACGATACGCCATTACCTTCATCATCTGAATCCTTGGAGTCAGACCAAGGTCCTGCTGACTTCGCTATAGACTCCGAGGTTGTCATTCTGAATGAGGTGCATGAGTGCGATCGTAATAATCTCACCTCAACAGATGATTCAAATGAGGCAGAGGGTGTGGCGGTCGATTCGGGCGTCCATGAAGCCGAACATGAAAACTCTGACGTTTCTATTCATTCTGACATCACGGATGAAATGGATTCGAACCAAATGGCCAGCATGCTTGCCAAACGCAAGATGCCTCCATCAGACGATGAAGCTCGACTTTTTGTCGGCAAGCTGTTTGATGAGCAAAATGGAATCCAGTCGCTAGTTGCAGCACATTATTTTCTTAAGGCCCTCTCGTTGGAGGGCGATAGACCTTGGGCTCAGTTGGCTTCACTTCAGATGGCCTATGGCTGCGATTCTAAAATTGAACGTCACTTGTATCGCGGGTCCGAATTGAAGGCTGCGTTTCCTACCATTACTGCCGATACTAGCGCCTTACAGCTGGCCGCTTATTGTAGGGCAATGGTCGCCCCTGCAGTTGCCTATGACTATGAGCTGCATGCGACCGCGGAAACGTTTGGCAAGAACTTTGATGAGCTCTTTCCGCAATTTGTTGTATTAAAGCCGCTGTTTAACGAGCTGCTCAAAATATGGGATGTTTCTCCGGAGCGAGGTCTTGATAGTCAGATAGTTGAGATGCTCGGTGGAGAGGAGAGAAGAGACCAAGCAATAGCCGAGACCGAAAGTAAGGCAAGGCTGTTATGCGCGCCTCCTAAAGTAAAGGCGATGATTAAAGGCATCCCCGAATTTCTTGAGTCGAGTTTTGGCGATTCGAGCGATCTTGGCTCTACACTAACGATGGTTGCAAATGATGAGCGCGAATCTCGTCCTCTAATTGAAGACGTCCTGGCTCAGTTCAAGGTTGGCAGTTCCGATGCCGAGCAAGATAAAGCCATTTCTGACTTTATCGATTTGAAATGGCGCATGGCGGTAAATGGTAAGAAAAATAGAGGGATGAATCTTGAATATGCCGCTCGTAAGCATTTGGTTAGCGCTATTGAAGACCGCATCGAAGTATTAAAGGAGTGGAACACCCTAATCGGTTCTTCATTTAGAGAGGGGGCACTAGAACAGCTGGGAAATCTCAAGGACAGAATTCTTGTTTTGACCGACGAGGTTTCTGTTTCTGGAGCAGCTTATAATCCGGTGGATTCGACAGTGCTGGACGCTTTATTTACCGATATAAAGCGTTTGCTGACGGGAAATTCTTCCTGCACAATGGACTATGAACAATTTCTTGCCACTGGATGCATTTCGATTGATTCTGGTCTTCCTGTTTTGAACATGGATCTCTCCCGTGTCGTTTATTGCGAACCTTGGAGGGTTCTGCTCGAGCATCATCTGAGCCCTAAACTTGATTTAGCTGAGGCTGCTAGGCAGATTGCTGATCCAGGGTCGAGGCTATTTGACAATTTAGGCCAGCTTGACAACATCTTGAATCTGCGTGGCGCAATAGAGGGGGTTCTGCCTCCGAGCGACCTTGATCGTAAAAATGCGCATCAGTCAGCCTTGGATGAGCTGGATAAATATAAAGATATGCTCGAAATGGCATATGCCTATAACAAAATTGACGAGCAACAGAAAGAACGCTTGCTAGAAATAGCGCGTCTGAACATGGGATTCTTCTTTGATTTGGAAGACTATGCCAATTGGAAGTGGTTCCTTAAAGGACTTCAGAAGCAGGTCGATGATCTTTCGTTTTCGCGTAAAACCGATCTTGACCGCAGGCTATCTTCCTGTCGTCATAAGATTCAAGGTAAAAAATCCTCCTTGCTCGATAAGGCTACCGCTTTGTTTGAAGAGGGCAACTATGCTGTAGTTGAAGAGTATTTGAATAGAATAGATGCTGGCAAACTTGATTTGGACGTAACGCCTATTACCGAGAGCGATATTTTCTCGGAGTTTATCAGCGATGACGTTTATAAACAGCTATTTGATTGTTGCAAGAAATCTAACAACCGAAACGATTTTGCCAAGTTCGCTAAGTCCTATATTAATAAAAATGCTCCGAAGAGTTGGGATACTGATTACAAAGATTCGGGCTATAAAGAAAACGCCTTGAAAATGGTTGGAAGTTGGCCAAAGCGCGGAAATAAAACCGGAAGTGCCGATTGCAAGGATATTGCTACATTTTTGAGAGCTCTTGGATTGTCTGTTAGGCAAGTTGAACGCACTTCTCAAGGCCAAGCTCGGTACTCCGCGTCGCTACGCCCCGCATCTCGCGGAATGACTCAATACAGTCATCCTATTGCGGCATTTGGCACTAAAATGCCGTCAAAGCTAGATGTTTTGCTGTTGTTCGGTTCATTATCGCCTAGAGATATCTTGTCTAAAGTTCGTGCTGCCGGACTGACGAGGATGTCCCTCGTATTTGTTGATAGCCCAATGAGACTCGAGGATAAAAGGGCCTTGGCAGAGCTATCACATGCAAGCAACAATCATCTTCAATTTATCGTTATTGATCAGGTCCTTGCATTGTTCTTGGCCTTGCACGAAGAGCCCGAACGTCTTCAGTTAATGCTGAAGTGCGCCTTGCCTTTTACGTTTTATCAACCATTTGTACGCGATGGCGGTCCTACTCCAGACGAAATGTTCTGTGGCAGGGATGCTGAGCTAAGAAGCATTATGGATCCTGGTGGAGCCATAATCGTCTATGGTGGCAGACAGTTGGGCAAGACTGCGCTTCTTCAAAGAGCCGAAAGCCTCTGTCAAAAACCTGATTCCAAAGAGTTCGCAGTCTATGTCAACATTCTTAATTGCCTGACTGAAAAGGATGTTGCCTGTAAGGTTGCTGAGGCTTTTGCTTCAAAAGCTGATCTTTCGCTTGGAAAGGTTGAGGACATTCGGTCCCTCGCGGCAGCGATTGCTAAAGCCATGAACTCCAAGCTTGCTTCCAGGGTGCTGTTGCTTCTTGATGAGTGTGATAATTTTCTCAATGCTATTGCTGAGCACCATTACAGGGAGCTTCAGCCTCTTATCGACCTAAAAAGTGAATCTACTAATAGCTTTAAGTTTGTGATTGCGGGCTTGCATAATGTTTGCAGAGCAAAAAACGCTATTCAGGAGAACGGCTTCTCGGGCCAAGTTGGTTCACCCATTTGCGTCAAACCGTTATCACCCCAAGAGGCGCTGCAGCTTATTTCTAGGCCGCTGCTTTATTTGGGCTTCCAAGTTGATAGGTACCCTCATCTGGAGACCATCCTTACAAACACAAATTACTATCCAGGAATCATCCAGTTCTTTGGGCATACACTGGTTGAAACCATGAAAGAGCAGTACGGCGTTTATTATCGTGCGGCTGATGGACAACCTCCGTATCCTCTACTTGAGGAGCAACTTGGCGAAATCATTAACAAGAATGATTTGAACAACAGTATTAGAGAAAAGTTCAGGCTCTCTCTGGAGCTCGATGAGCGATACTTTATGCTTGCTCGGTGTATCGCCATGTTGAGCTTTGCTGCAGAACGCGAGGATGATCAGAAGTCCCTGCTTGACGGTTTCGGTATCGACGCTATTCAGAAATCAGCGATCGAATTCGACATCTCATGCCTGAAATGCGAATCCCAGAGCTCTCTGGAGATTCTGCTTGACGAAATGGTCGAGATGGGTATTTTGACTAAACCCTCTATAACTGTTCATTGTTATAAACTGCGCAGGCATTCGTTCTTGAACATCATCGGACCCAATGAAGACGCTGTTTTCGATGACATCATCGAAGCTAATGAGTGCACTAAGGTTTAAAGGAAAGTGTGGCTGCATGGGCATGGACCATTCGTACATATGGTGGACCAATGTTACGGGTCCTCAGATGTTTATAAAATCAGTCGTGAGTTCTCTCTCGGACAATTACAATGTGCGATTGCTTCTGCCCAAGTTGTGCCCTTGGCCAAATAGGATGAGGGAGTTAATTGCTGAAGCCGCCCAAAGCGAATACACGCTGGAAGGTGTCACTATTGATGTGGTCACACCGGATGATTTTAAGAATGCTCAGAGTCCAGTTGAAGCGCTGCTTGATCGCTACGCACTGAATGACGTAAGACTAAGATATAGGAATTCACTTAATCCCGCTGAGTATCTTATCCAGAATCACGTGTTGAAAGACAGAATTGTCTGGTTGACAGGTTTTGAGCCGAAACACATTAATACTTGGATGGGCTTAATCTGCGGGGTGGTCATCTACAACACCTTTAGATGGATTGTTTGTTGTAGAGACTTCTTTTGATGGATGGTCTTCTCTAAATCAAAATGAAAATGACGGGTGCAAGACCATCAGTTATCGTGACTGCATAGGCGAGTATAGCGTTTCGTTATTCAATGGTTTACTTGTGGATGAAATGCCTTCAATGGCTTTTTCGGGTCAAGAAAAACGCTACTGCGCCTCTCTGCTTTCCAACGTCTGCGGTGGGGACGTTGAGGTGTCAGACATCTTATCCGAGAACCTCGAACTTATGCTTGATAACAGCTATGAAGCGCTCTGTTCTGTTTTAGATTACTTTGATAATGAAAGGGTCAAAGCTGATCATAATAATGTTCTTGCGGTGACGCATAATTTCTTTCGCAAATTGACAACCGCATAGCGGAACACGGCCCGC